>DAIEHO010000117.1 GCA_027353565.1 Propionibacteriaceae bacterium | reverse complement strand
CCGTGAACACCGTGACCCCACCGGTCTCGCCGCCGCGCGCCATCCCGGGCGAGGCCGCCAGCGCCGTGCTGACCTCAGGGGTGACCCCTCGCACCTGGACGTACACGACGCCCAGCGCGCTGAGCTCGGGCGCCACCTCGTCGTCCTGGCGGGCGGCCGCGATCTGGGCGACCACCGTCTCGGCGGCGCTGCGGACCACCGGCTGGGCGGGCGACAGGCCGGTCTCGCCGTCGCCCCAGACCGTGTGGTCGGCCTGATGGAGCAGCCATGTGACGTGGGAGCCGGTGAGGTCGACAACGAGGGTACGGGCGTGGAGGCTGCTGTTCTCGGTGTCCGTGATGTACGGCGGCAACGCGCTCGACGGGCCCCGGGTGAGCGGGGCGCCCAGGCCGCCGACCACGTACCAGCCGAGCGACACGAGCGTGAGCACCACCCCTATGCCGGCCACCGTGGCGCTCACGCCCTGACCGATGCCGAAGCTCTGGGCGGCGAGGCGTCGCCGAGCCTGGTCGAGGCCGGACACCGTCGCGACGACGAGGCACCCCAGCCCGGCCACGAGCCACATCGTGACCTCCGGTCGTACGTGACCGGTGGCGACCGGGACGACCGTCCGGCTCAGCAGGGCGGCGACCACGACCAGCCCGGTCCCACCGGCCGCGAAGCGCCAGCTGCCCGCGGTCTGAGCCATGGCCAGCGCGGCGCCGAGCCAGAGCAGGCCTACGGCGACCGCGGACAGCCACAGCGGCGGCAGGCCCGCACCGGCGGACCGGCCGAGGAACAGCCACCATGCCGGGACGACGTCGGGGCTGCCGAGCACCGGATCGGGACCGGTGAGAAGCCGCCACGGGTACGCGACCAGCGACGGCACCCATGAGGAGAGCACGAGCAGCGGCAGCACAGCCGTCACCACGGCGCGGACGAGTCCGTCACGGCGGCGTACTCCGACCACGATGAGAGCCACCGCGCCGAGGAGGTACGAGCCCGGCACGATCGCCGTGAGGATCGTCAGCAGCAGCGCCGCCCACGCGGGTTCGCGAAGACGGTCCACGAGGGTGCCGGAGCCGGGCCATCGGTCCAGCGACGCCCCGTACAGCGGAAGCAGGACGACCCACACCGCGAGCCACACCTCGCCGCGCGCGTAGCCGCCGACCAGGGCAGGCAGGAGGGCGTACGCAAGGCTTGCCGTCCACCGGAGCGGTGCGCTGCGTACGAACGGCTGGAGGAACGACGCCATGGCGAGCCCCGCCGCCGGGACGGCGAGCCAGAGCGCGGCGACAGCTGCCCACGCGGGGAAGATGCCGACGACCGAGCCGAGCGCGGCGAGTCCCTCCCAGGGCGCAGACGAGACGGCGGCGCCCGCGGGACGCTGCACGTAGGCCGACACGGCGGCCGAGATCGTGTCGGGTGCCGCCAGCAGCCCCGTCGAGGTGAGAACGCCGCTTCCGATGAGCCGTCGCCCGGCGATGACGAGTGCGATCAGGGCGCCGGTGCCGGCGACCCAGGGCCAGACGGCCTTCGCCCGGATGGGTCCTCCGGCGAAGTCGTCCCCCGTGAGCTCGTCGAGCGTCATGTCGCTGGAGGCGGTGAGCACACGCAGCCGTTCCTGCGACCTCAGCCACAGGCCACTGATGCTCCGGGCCACCTCGGACAGGGGGTGGGGGCGCAGCCTGGCCACCCGGCGGCGGGCCTCCTTCGTCGCGCCGAGGGACGTGATGCGTCGCCTCAACGAGCTCGTGCCCCTCCCCGACGTGATCAGGTCGCCGAGCGCCTGAAGCTCCTCCAGGCTCGCCTCGGGCCGCTTGCCGAGCAGCAGTCCCAGGGCTCGAGCCAGCGTGCCCAGCGTGAGGCGGAGGGCGACGCCGACGGCGACCAGGCCCCGGTGGTGGGCGAGGACCGTACGCATCCCCAGGTACTGGTCGTAACCGGTCTCGGTCCGGTGGCGGCGCTCGGCGAGCGTCCCGGAACGGAGCCCTCGCAGCGAGGCCTGGCGGTGGACGATGCGGGCGTCGGGGCAGGTCATCACAATGGACCCGGCGAGCGTTGCCCGCCAGCCGAGGTCGACGCCGTCGCGATGCATGGGGATCGCGGGGTCGAACCCGCCGAGGCGGTCGTACAGCGAGCGCCGCAGCAGCATGCCGCACGTCGAACCGCCCAGGACAGGGGCGGGATCGTGCTGGCCCTGTCCGATCTCGCCCGGCTCCAGACCGAGCTCACGGTGTCCCGCGTGCGAGATCGAGGCCCCGAGCTCGGAGATGCGGGGCGCATCGTGGCGCCGGCTGGGCCGCAGCAGCATCGGCACGACGACATCAGCCTCTCCCGACCGGGCCGTCTGCGTCAGGAGGCGCTCCAGCGCGTCTGGGGCGACCCGTACGTCGTCGTGGAGGAGCCAGACCCACTCCGTCGGGTCGCGGCCCTCGAGGGCCGCGTCGACCGCCTGGCCGAACCCCCACGTGGCGTCACCCTCGACGACTTCGTCGATGGTGGTGCCGACGGCCTCGGCGAGGATCTCGGCGGTCGTGTCGTCTGATCCGTTGTCGACCGCGACGATCTGCCCCGGTCGTACGGTGAGCGCTGCGACGGACCGCAGCGCATCCCTCAACCACGACTCGGCGTTGCGCGCCACCAGAACAGCAGTGACCGTCGCCCCTGCGGGCACGTCGGCTACGTGCTCAGGCTCGGCGTCGACCCAGCTCCAGAGCTCCGCGGTGGTGTCGGTCATGCGCTCCTTCGGTCAGCGGGCGGTTTCCCACCCGCGACCGGTCAGCCTACACAACGCAACAGACGGGACTGTCGGCTCACGGGCGGCGCACATGGTCGTCGGACCACTCCGCGCCTCGATGCGTCAGACAGCGCGCTTCTTGAGACGGCGGCGCTCACGCTCGCTCAGACCGCCCCAGATACCGAACCGCTCGTCATGGGCCAAGGCGTACTCGAGGCACTCGGACCGCACGTCGCACGAGCGGCACACCTTCTTCGCCTCCCGGGTCGAACCTCCCTTTTCAGGGAAGAAGGCCTCAGGGTCCGTCTGAGCGCACAGGGACCTCTCCTGCCAGCCCAGTGTGCCTTCGTCGGCGTCCTCGCCGACCTCCCACACCTGCTGCATGTGCTGCCTCCCCGCCAGTTCTTCCGCCACCTAGGGAGAATTACACGCGTGTGACTCCCAATAGTCAACCGAAATGGACGAATCGACAAAGATCCTCAGAAAGGAGGAGACTGGACCCCCTCAGTCGGGCGATTCCTGGTCGTTCTCCGAAGGTTCCCGATCCTGTCGCGTGTGGTCCCTGGCGGGGTCCCAGCTGCCTGTCCCGTCATGCGGCGTCGGCGGTGCGGTGTCGGATCTGACGATGCGAGGGCTGGTCGGCTGCTCGTTCACCGCCTGCCGTGCGGGCGGGAGCTCCGCTGCCTCCTGCGGGACGCCCCAGCCACCGCCCGGAGAGCTGTACGTACCGGCCGCTGCACCGCTCGCCGCGTCGGAGGCGCTCCGCCACACGACGCCGGTCGCTTCGTCCGGCTGCCAGATGGGCCGGCGTGATGCCTCGTCCTCGGCATCCTCGAGGAGAGCGGGCACAGCGGGTGGCTCGTCGGTCACCGGTACGCGTGCCGCTGCCGCCCGATGTCCGAGCAGGAGCGCGTACCCCATCAGGGCCCTCAGCGCGACGTCGGTGAGGCCACCGATCGAGTCCAGGACACGGGACAGCGGGCTCTCCCGGGCGGAGACCAGCGAGACGAGAAGAAAAGCCAGACCGACGGCTGCACCCAGCCACAGCAGGATGGTCGCCGCGAGGCTGAGCTGCTCTGCGTGGCGGGTCGTCGGAGCGACCAGCACGCACGACAGTGCCAGCAGCGTCAGGACGAGCCCGTCGACCAGCCCGTACAGCCCGGTGGCTCCACGGAGAACCTCGGTCCACGGGGTCGTCCGGAGCTCCGTCGCGATGCGGCCGGAGGTGACAGCGACGCCGAGCAGGACCACGACGATCGCCACGATCGTCGCCGGCTCCCTGAACGCCTTGACGCGGTCGATCATGCGTAGGTGCCGCCGACGGTCTGCATCACCGTGGCGACGAGCTTCTTGACCTCCTCGGCGCGGTCCTTCGGACAGACCAGGGTGACTCCCCCCGATGTGACGACGACCGTGTCCGTGAGCCCGACCACGGCGACGAGTGCGTCGTCCCCGCCGCGGTTGACGATGACGTTGCCGGAGCTCTCGAGGGACACGACACGGCCTTCCACGGCGTTGCCGTCCTGTTGCCTCAGGTGCTCGGCCAATGCGGCGTAGCCTCCGACGTCGTACCACTCGATGGGCAGTCTGACGGCCACGACGTGCGCCGTCGCGAGCGCGTGGGAGACGGGCTCCATGACCGCGTAGTCGATGCTGATCTTCGGCAGCGTGGGGTAGATGCGCTCGATCGACTCGGGATGGGCTGCGAGCTCCATGACCCCGGCGTAGGTGACGGGCTGGAGCACCTTCAGCTGGTCGAGGAGCGTCTGGGCGCCCCACACGAACATGCCGGAGTTCCACCAGTAGTCGCCGCTGTCCACGTAGCTGATCGCGGTCGCCTCGTCGGGCTTCTCCTTGAACTCCTCGACCACGTACGTCTCAGGCAGCCCTTCCACGTTGGCGCCACGCTTGAGGTAGCCGAACCCCGTGTGGGGCCCGGTCGGTACGACGCCGAACGTCACCATCGCCAGCGGGTCCGTCTCGGCAGCGCGGAACGCCTCATCGAGGGCGGCCTGGAAGGCCGGGATCGGGCGGATGACGTGGTCGGCGGTGAGCGTTGCGACGACGGCCTGCGGGTCGCGCGCAGCGAGCACGGCCGCGGGCCAGGCGACGGCGTTGAGCGAGTCTCGCCCGACGGGCTCGCCGAGCAGGTTGGCGCTCGGGAGCTCGGGGAGCTCGTGCGCCACCACATCGAGGTACGCGGCGCCCGCGCACACGAGGATGTGCTCGTCCGGTACGGCGCCCGCGACGCGTTCGTACGCGATCCGCAGGAGCGACTTGCCGTCGATGAGGCTCAGCAGCTGCTTGGGCATCCCGTTACGCGACAGGGGCCACAGACGGGTCCCCGCTCCCCCGGCCATGATGACGACATAACGCATGTCCGGCAGCCTACGGCGGAAGCCGGCACCCATGCTGGCGGACACGGCGGGCGTCTACGCTGGCGCCCATGACAGCGATCGTGGCCGCGCTCGGTCGGCGTGCCGCCCGCGACGGCGGTCGACCCCTCATCACCTACTACGACCTGGGGACCGGCTCCCGTACGGAGCTGTCGGGTCGTACGTTCGCGAACTGGGTCGACAAGACGTACCACCTGCTGGTCGAGCTCGACGTGCGGCCCGGCGACGAGGTGGCCCTGCCGCTCGCGGAGGCGCACCCTGGCCACTGGGTCACCCTCGCGCTGGTCGCCGGGGCCTGGCAGGCCGGTGCGGTCGTGGTCCCAGGGGCCTCTGAGGACGCTGTCGTCTCCGCAGTCGGCCCAGAGGGTCTGAGCGACCGCGCGACGGGGACCGTCCTTGCCTGCTCGCTGCATCCGCTGGGCTTCGGGTTCACCGAGTCCCTGCCCTCGGGCGTCATCGACTTCTCCATCGATGTGCGCAGCCAGCCCGACGAGCATGCCGAGGAGCCCGTGGCGGAGTCCGCGACCGCCTGGCGTGACGGGCCGGACGTTCTCACTCACGCCGACCTGGCCGCGGCGCACCCGGTCCCGGACCGCATCCTCGTACGCCCGACGTCGCCGCTCGCGACGCTGAGGGCGGGCTACCTCTCGCCGCTGCTGGGCGGCGGGTCGGCCGTGATCGTCCTCGGCGACGACGAGAACGCCATCTCCCGCATCGC
>DAIEHO010000164.1 GCA_027353565.1 Propionibacteriaceae bacterium | reverse complement strand
GGATGTTGATGGCCCGACCAGCGAGGTAGTCGCACAGCTCAGGAGACAGGATCTGCATGTACCGGGCGAGGACGACCAGCTCGATGTCGTACTGCTCGCAGGCCTCGCGGATGCGGTGCTCGAAGAGGTGCTTCGTGCCGGGGGTCACCTCGTGGTGCTCGAACGGGATGCCGTAGAACGCGGCCAGCGGCCTGAGCTCGTCATGGTTGCCGAGGATGAGGGGGATGTCGACGCCCAGGTTGCCGCTGCGGTGGCGGAACAGCAGGTCGTTGAGCACGTGCCCCGCCTTGGAGACGAGGACGAGCGTGCGCAGGGGGCGACCGACCTCGTCGACCTCGATCTGGGCGTCCAGCAGGTCCCGTACGGAGGCGAGCTCGAGCTCCAGGTCGGCGCGGACCGCCAGGGCCACCTGGATCCGCATGAAGAACGTCTCGGTGTCCGACGAGTAGAACTGCATCGACTCGGTGATGTTGCCGCCGGCGGCGACGATCGCCCCACTCACGGCGTGGACGATGCCCGGGCGATCGGCGCAGCGCAGGGTGATCACCCAATGGGGTTCGGACACGGTCACCGGGGTAGGGTAGCGCCGCGCCGAGGCGATCGGCGCTCCCGAGGGCAGCGGTGAGAGGGGTGCGCATGGTCACCGACCTCGACTCGGCCCTCGACGCCCTTCTCCACTTCTCCGGCCGGCGCACCAGGGGCCACAGCTCCGTCGACACACTGCGCGCACTGCTCGACCACCTCGGCAACCCGGAACGCCGCTACCGGCTCGTCCACGTGGCAGGGACGTCGGGGAAGACCTCGACGGCGTACCTCATCCGGGGGCTCCTCGAGGCGGCCGGCTTCCGGACAGGCCTGACCGTCTCCCCGCACGTGGTGGCTGTCAACGAGCGCGTCCAGGTCGCCGGGGTCCCTCTGCCCGAGGACAGGTTCGTCGCGTACGTCAACGAGTTCCTTCCCCTCGCCGCGGCGCTGAACAGGGAGCTCACGTACTTCGAGCTGGGCGTGGGGCTGGCCCTGTGGGTGTTCGCGCAGGAGAAGGTCGAGTACGCGATCGTCGAGGTCGGCATCGGCGGCACGCGTGACGCCACCAACGCCCTCCAGTCCGAGGACAAGCTCTGCGTCGTCGCGGCGGTGGGTCTCGACCACACGCAGCTGCTGGGCGACTCCGTCGATGAGATCGCCGTCCACAAGGCCGGCATCGTCGGCGAGCGCAACACGGTCGTGGTCGTCGAGCAGGACGAGGTGGTGCTGGACGTCGTCCGCGAACGAGCCGAGGAGATGGGCGGCCGGGTGGTCGTGGCGACACCGCCGCCCGGGGCGCACTACCAGGTCCGCAACCTCGCGCTGGCGAGGGCGAGCGTCGAGGTGCTGGCGATGCGGGACGGGTTCGCCATGCCCCTGGCGGACGTCACAGAGACACCGCCCGCGCGGTACGAGCGGTTCGCGTGCGACGGACGCCGCCTGGTTCTCGACGGCGCGCACAACCCGCAGAAGGTTGCAGCGCTGGTCGACGCGCTGCGCGACGACCGTGTCACCGCGGCCGCCGCGATGGTGACGCTGCTGCAGGCGCCGGACACCAAGCTCGCCTCGACCCTGTCCCTCCTCGCGCCCGTGGTGACGCACCTTGTCGTCCCCGAGTACGAGCTCGGCGACGGCGACAAGGTCAAGAGGTCGTTCCCCGCCGACGTGGTCGTGGAGCAGGCGAGGGCGGTGGGGATCAGCGCCGAGATCGTACGCAGCCCTGACAAGGGGCTGGCGGCTCTGCTGGCCCGTCCCGAGTGTGATCTTCTCGTCACCGGCTCCCTGTACCTGGCGTCGCTGGTCCGGCCGCTCGTGCTGGGCCGGTGGGGCGACCCGCTGTCCGGGTTCTGACCGAGGGTGAGCAGGATGCCGGGCTCGCGCTGTGCATCGATAATGGCCGCATGACCGATCCCATCCAGACGATCCGCCGACTGCTCGCCGAGCGCGTACCTTCCGGCCGGGTCGCATTCGTGGGGATCGACGGGTTGAGCTGCGCGGGGAAGTCCACGTTCGCCGACCGCCTGGCGGCCGAGCTCGGCGGCGACGTGGTCCACGGCGACGACATGTCCCGTCCGGGCCGACCCTTGTGGGAGCACGAACGGTTCGCCGACGAGGTGTACGGGCCGGTGGCGGCGCGCGGGACCGCGACCTACCGCCGCTGGCACTGGACGAGCCAGGAGCCGGGCGAGCAGCTGTCGGTCACGCGCGCGCCGGTGATCGTCGAGGGCATCCACGTCACCGACGAGGCCGTGGCCGTGCCGTGGGACGTCCGGGTCTGGGTGAGCGTCGACGAGGACGTCCGCATCGAGCGCGCCCGGGAGCGGGAGGGGGGCGCCCGGTGGGAGTGCTGGTCGACCAACTGGATGCCCCAGGAGGCCGCGTACGTGGCGGCTCAGCACCCTGAGGACCGCGCCGACCTCGTCGTGGACGGGGACTCGTGATCGACCTCAACGCCGATCTGGGGGAGTCCTACGGGTCGTGGAGCATGGGTGACGACGAGGCGCTGCTCGACGTCGTCACGAGCGCGAACGTGGCCTGCGGGTTCCACGCGGGCGATCCGGTGACGATGCTCCGGACCTGTCGCGCCGCCGCGGCACGCGGTGTCACGGTCGGCGCACACCCGTCGTACCCGGACCTCGTCGGCTTCGGACGGCGGCATCTGGAGCTCTCTGCTGAGGAGCTGACCGCGGCGACCGTCTATCAGCTGGGCGCTCTCGACGCGTGCTGTCGGGCGGCCGGTACGAGGTTGGCGTACGTGAAGCCGCACGGCGCGCTGTACCACGACGTGTCCCGCGACCCGGTGCTCGCGCGCGCCTTCGTCCAGGGCGTCGTCGCCGTGGCGCCGCTCGCGGTGCTCGGACCGGAGGGGTCGGACCTGCTGTCGGCGGCTGCCGACGCGGGCTTGGCGACAGCCGCCGAGTTCTTCGCCGACCGCGGGTACCGGCCGGA
>DAIEHO010000109.1 GCA_027353565.1 Propionibacteriaceae bacterium | reverse complement strand
CCGGTCCGCGCCCACCACGCGGGCCGCCTCGACGATCTCCTCGCGGGTCGCCTCAGGCTTCCCGAACGCGATGTTCTCGGCGATCGTGCCGGCGAACACGACGTTCTCCTGGGTGACCATCGTCACCGCACGCCGCAGATCGTCGTCCGCAAGCCGGCGCAGATCGATCCCATCCAAACGCACTGTGCCGCTCGTCGGGTCGTAGAACCGAGCGATCAGCTTCGCGATCGTCGTCTTGCCGGCACCGGTGGTGCCGACAAGCGCCACGGTCTGTCCCGCCGGCACGTGGAGGTCGAGACCCGGGAGGACCGGGACCTGCGACACGTACTCGAACGTCACCTCGTCGAAGTCCAACTCGCCACGCGCCTGCGGAAGCGAGACGGGGTCGGCCGGCTCAGGCACTGCATCGTCCTGCTCGAGGACTCCGGACAGCTTCTCGAGCGCCGAGATGGCCGACTGGAACGAGTTGTAGAACTGCGAGATGTCCTGCATCGGCTCGAAGAACTGTCGCAGGTACAGCAGGAACGCCGCGAGCACGCCGACGGTCATCGACTTGTCGAGCACGAACTGCCCTCCGACGAGCAGGACGACACCGATCGCGACGTTGCCGATGATCTTGATGCCGGGCTGGAACACGGCGAACAGGCGGAACGTCCGTACGTTGATGGCCCGGTACCGGTCGGCCAGGTCGGTGAAGATGTCCTGGTTGCGCGGCTCCCGCCGGTACGCCTGGACGGCCTTGATGCCTGTCATGGTCTCGACGAACTGCACGATGACCATGGCCGACGCCTCGCGCACATGGCGGTAGTTCGCGGCCGACTGCCCGCGGAACCACCGAAGCAGCAGGACCACGAACACCATCGAGCCCAGGCACATCAGACCCAGCCGCCAGTCGAGGACCAGCAGCATGACCGAGACCCCGACGATCGACAGCACGGCGTTCACGAGGCCGTCGAACCCGCCCGACAGCAGCTCCGCGATCGCGTCCATGTCCGAGGTGAGCCGGGAGACCGCACGGCCCGACGTGTAGGCGTCGTGGAAGGCGACGTCCAGCCGCAGGAACTTCCGGAAGACTCGGCGCCGGAGCTCCAGCAGGACGTCCTGGCCGATGCGACCCGAGACGCGCAGGAAGTAGATGCGGGTGACCGTCTGCACCGCGACAGCGCCCACCATCGCCGCGACGATCTGGAAGAGCGTGGTGGCGGGTCCACCGTGCAGCAGGGGAGGGACGCCGAAGTCGATGCCCCTCTGGACCAGCCAGGGTGCGGCCAGGCGCGCCAGGTTCTCCAGCACCACGGCGGCGACGAGCAGGGCGATGGCCGAGGTGTACGGGCGGAGGAGGTCCGCGAGAAGCGCTCGGCTGCGTGCCGCCAGCTTGAGCCCCGCGTGCTCGCTCAGCGCGTCCCGCTGCTCCGCCGCGACTCCTCTCCACTCCAGGTCGCGGGCCGTCTCGTCGCTGTGGTCGACGGAGGTGCTCTCCGACGTCTGGTCGAGGCTCACTGCGCCACCTCTCGCTCGAGCTCGTCGAGCTCCGACTCGGCGTCGAACGAGGCGCTCAGCAGGTCGCGGTACCCGGGGACGGTCGCCAGCAGCTCGCTGTGCCGACCCACGTGGGTGATCGTGCCGTCCTGCAGCAGGGCGACCCGGTCGGCGAGCATGACAGTCGACGCGCGATGAGCCACGACAAGGCCTGTCACCCCGACGAGCACCCGTCTGAGGGCCTCCTCGACCAAGGCCTCGGTGTGGATGTCGAGCGCCGACAGGGTGTCGTCGAGCACGAGCACCCGGGGCTTCACGAGGATCGCCCGAGCCAGCGCGAGCCTCTGGCGCTGCCCTCCGGACAGGCTCATGCCCTGCTCGCCGATCCGGGTCTCGAGACCCCACGGCAAGTCGTGCACGAAGCCGGCCTGCGCCGTCTCGATGGCGTCGGCGATCTCCTCGTCGGTCGCCTCCGGTCGCCCCAGCGTCAGGTTCTCCCGTACGGACATCGAGAACAACGTCGGGTCCTCGAACGCGGTGGCGACGATGCCGCGCAGGTTCGCGACCTCGAGGTCTCGGATGTCGACGCCGTCGATCGTGATGCGGCCGGACGTGACGTCGGCCAGCCGGGCGACCAGCGATGTGAGGACGGTCTTCCCTGTGCCGGTGCCTCCGACGATGCCGATCGTCTCACCCGCCCGCACGTGCAGGTCCAGCCCGTGCAGAACGTCGGTGTCGGCGTCCGGGAACCGGTACGAGACGTCCTCGAACACCACCTCGCCACGAGGGGCCTCCAGCCGCAGCGGGCCGTCGGCGATCGACTCGGGGGCGTCGAAGATCTCGCTCACCCGGTCCGCCGCGGTCATCGAGTCCTGCGTCATCGACAGGAGGAAGCCGAGGGCCGCCACCGGCCAGATCAGCGAGAGCATCATCGTGATGAACGCGACGAGCGTGCCGAGCGTGAGGTGGTGCTGCGCCGCGGCGAGGGCACCGATCGTCAGCACCGCGACGAGCGCCAACCCGGGGATGACTTCGAGGAAGGTCCAGAACTTGCTGGTGTTGGAGACCCGCTCGAGGCTCGTCCCGTACAGCGTCCTCGCTCGGCGGTCGAACTGCCCGAACACGAGACCTGACCGGCCGAACGCCTTGATGACCCGTATCGACTGCATCGACTCCTCGACGCTGCTGGCCACGTCACCGGTCTGGTCCTGGATGGCGCGCGACAACCGTGTGTAGATGCGCTCGTTGACCAGGCAGACGAGCACGACAGGCACCGCCGCGACCGCGACGACCACTCCCATCGGCCAGTACAGGTGGAGCAGCAGCGAGGTCACGACGATGATCTGCAGCAGGTTCATGATGATCATCAGCAGGCCGAAGCCGATGAAGCGCCGCATCGTCGACAGGTCGTTCATGATCCTGCTCAGCAGCTGACCCGACTCCCACCTCGAGTGGAACCCCCACGGGAGACGTTGCAGCTTCGCGTACAGGTCCAGCCTCACGCCGGTCTCGGACCCGAGCGTCGCGATGGCCATGACCCAGCGGCGGACGAACGCGAGACCGCCCTCCACGAGTCCCAGCCCCAGGGCGACGGCGCCGAGCGCGAAGACGCCCTGCCGGTTGCCGGCGGCGATGGGCCCGTCGATCAGCTGCCGCGTGACCAGCGGGACGACGATCGCTATGCCCGTGCCGCCGGCCGCCGCCAGGAACATCACCACGAACCTGCCGAGGTACGGCCTGATGTACGGCGCGAACCGCAGCAGCGACGACAACGGGGTCGACCGGAGGAACGGTCGCCGCAGTGACGGCTGGCGGGTGAGTGTGTCACCGTACAGAACCCTCACGCGCCGGCTCGCGGTCATGGGTCCGGAACGCATCGCGATCCCTTCGAGGAGTGGGGGAGGACGTGGGCCGTGACAGGCGCCTCTCCAGGCACCCTAGACCCGGCAGTCAACTGAATTCTCGGGGTCGCCGTCGGTCTCCCTCGCGTCGAGTCTCCCCGACACGAAGACTCTGACAGGCGCCGGTACAGCCGCGACGCTGCCCACTCAGACCACACAGAACTCGTTCCCCTCGGGATCCGACATCACCACCCAGAACCCCATCCCGGGCCGGTCCAGCTCCTGGAGGATCGTGG
>DAIEHO010000041.1 GCA_027353565.1 Propionibacteriaceae bacterium | reverse complement strand
GATGAACGAGTCCTCCGTGCCCCAGTGGTGGAGCTGAGGTGCCGTGACCCGCGGGGCGAGACCGAGAAGGCGCGGCAACGCCGAGCCGTAGTACGAGACCAGGGCGTCCACCTCGGTGAGGGACGCGACCTGGAACGCGAGGCCCCCGCCGAAGCAGAAGCCGAGCAGGCCGACCTTTCCGACACCCGGTTCCGTACGCAGCGCCGCGACCGTGGCTGCGACGTCGTTCGTGGCCGTGTCCCAGTCGAGACCGCCGGAGGCCGTCATCCCCTGCATGAGGTAGTCGGGTGACGTCGGGTCGAGGACCGGATCCTCGGTCAGGCGGGCGTACAGCTCAGGTGCGTACACCACGTAGCCCTCGTCGGCCAGGTCCCGGCATCGGCCGACGATGTAGTCCGAGACCCCGAAGATCTCCTGGACGACGACCACACCGGCGCCGTTGGGACGGTCGGGGACGAAGCGACGTACGGGCAGGTCCCCGGCGGGGGCATGGACGACAAGGGTCTCAGGCATGGGGCACAGTCTGGCAAGAGACGAGCCACGGCACCAGGGACCGTGCCACTCGGGGACGCCTGGCGCTCGATTCGCATGGTGTTGAATACCGCGGGTGACCACCATCCTCTCCATCCAGTCGTCCGTCGCGTACGGCCATGTCGGCAACTCCGCCGCGACGTTCCTGCTCATGAGGATGGGTGTCGAGGTGCACCCCGTGCTCACCGTGCACTACTCGAACTCCACCGCGTACGGGACGTGGCGGGGCCCCGTGCTGTCGGTCGACGACATCCGTGAGGTCATCCTCGGGATCGACGAACGCGGCGCCCTCGCCGACGTCGATGCGGTGCTCACCGGATACCAGGGGAGCGCGGCCATCGGCGAGGCGGTCCTCGACGCGGTCGCGCTGGTCCGTGCACGGAACCCACACGCTCTGTACTGCTGCGACCCCGTGATGGGCGACATCGGGCGCGGCTTCTTCGTGGCCGCCGGGATCCCCGAGATGTACCGCGACCGGATCGTGCCACAGGCCGACATCATCACCCCGAACCAGTTCGAGCTGGAGTTCCTCACAGGTCGTCCGTCGAGCACCCTCGACGAGCTGCTCACCGCGGCCGACGCCTTACGTGCGAGGGGCCCCCGCATCGTGGTTGTGACGAGTGCTGTGACCTCGGACCTGAGTGCCGAGGAGGTGAGCATGCTCGCCGTGACGGCCGACGGCGCGTGGGTCGTCTCGACGCCGAAGCTGGCCCCGGTGTTCTCGGGGTCCGGTGACATCACGTCGGCAGCGTTCCTGGCGAGCTACCTGGAGCTGGGGTCCGTGCCTGAGGCGCTCGCCAAGACGGCGGCCGTCGTGTTCGCGGTGCTCGAGATCACCGCGGAGTCCGGGCACGCGGAGCTGCGTCTGGTGAAGGCTCAGGATGCGATCGTGAACCCGCCCCGCGGCTTCGTCGTACGACAGGTGCGCTAGTCCGCGCACCGACCGACCGCTACTCGCGGAACGTCTCGATGTCGGCGCCTAGCTGCGCGAGGCGCTCGGGCAGGTCCTCGTAGCCGCGCTGGATGACGTAGATGTCCCGGATGACGGACTCGCCGCGCGCCGCGAGCGCCGCGAGCAGCAGGCACACGGCGGGACGCAGCGCCGGGGGAGAGACGACCTCCTGGCCACGCCAGCGCGTGGGGCCCGTGATGAGGAGGCGATGGGGGTCGAGGAGCTGGACGTCAGCGCCGAGCTTGGTGAGCTCGAGCAGGTGGATGGCTCGGGTCTCGTACACCCAGTCGTGGATCATCGTCGTCCCCTCCGCCTCGGCGGCGATGACCGCGAAGAACGGCAGGTTGTCGATGTTCAGCCCCGGGAAGGGCATGGGGTGGATCTTGTCGGCGTGCGCGTGGAGCACGGACGGCTTGATGGTGAGGTCGACGAGCCGGGTGAAGCCGTTGCGCGAGAGGTACTCCTCGCTCGTCTCGTACTTCAGTCCCATCTCCGCCAGCACGGACAGCTCGATCTCGAGGAACTCGATCGGCACCCTGGTCACGGTGATCTCGGACTTCGTGACGACCGCGGCCGTCACGAGGCTCATGGCCTCGATCGGGTCCTCGGAGATGTCGTACGAGACGTCGCGGTCGATGTGCTTGCGGCCATGGATGCGCAGGGTGGTCGTGCCGATGCCCTCGATCTCCACGCCGAGCGTGACGAGGTACGCGCACAGGTCCTGGACCATGTAGTTCGGGCTGGCGTTGCGGATGATCGTGAGGTCGTCGGTCATCGCCGCAGCCAGGAGCGCGTTCTCGGTCACCGTGTCGCCGCGCTCGGTGAGCACGATCTGGCGCTTGACGGCCGGGAGCGGGTTGCTGTGGCACTGGTAGTAGCCCTCGGTCGCCGTGACGGAGAGCCCGAACGGATGGAGTGCCTGCAGGTGCGGCTCGACCGTACGGGTGCCCAGGTTGCAGCCCCCGGCGTACGGGAGCTGGAAGCTCCGCGTCTCGTGGAGGAGCGGACCGAGGAACATGATGACACTGCGCGTCTTGCGGGCAGCCTCGGCGTCGATCGCGCCGAGGTCGAGCCGCGCGGGGCGGCGGATCCGGAGCGCGGAGCGTCCGTCCACCCAGGTGCACTCGACCCCGATGCTCTCGAGCACCTCAACGAGCCGGTTGACCTCCTCGATCCGTGCGATCCCGCGGAGCGTCGTCGTGCCATGGTTCAGCAGCGATGCGCAGAGCAGCGCGACGGCAGCGTTCTTCGAGGAGCGGACCTCGATCGACCCGCTGAGGCGCCTTCCGCCCTGGATCCGGACATGGACGGCACCCTTGCCCGCGGCGATGATCTCGCTGTCCAGAGCAGAGGCGATGCGGTTGATCATCTCGAGGGAGAGGTTCTGGTTCCCCGACTCGATGCGGTGCACGGCCGACTGGCTCGTACTCAGCAGGTCTGCCAGCTGTGTCTGGGTGAGTCCTCGCTGTTTCCGGGCATCCCGGATCAGCATCCCGACCTTCAGAGGTGACGTATCCACGCCAGGAGCATATCTCATATGGGATATATCTCCAGTCAGGAGGGGGTGGCCGCGTGTGGTGTACCGCTCACGCCGGCGGTCGGTGGGACGGGATCACCGGCAAGAATCGCTAAGGTAACGGGCATGAGCGCTCACTATGACGTCGTCGTTCTCGGTGCCGGCCCCGGAGGGTACGTCGCAGCGATCCGTGCAGCCCAGCTGGGTCTCAAGGTCGCGGTCGTCGAGAAGCAGTGGTGGGGCGGTGTCTGCCTCAATGTCGGCTGCATCCCGACCAAGTCCCTGCTGCGCAACGCCGAGATCGCCCACGTGTTCACGCACGAGAAGGACACGTTCGGCATGTCGGGCGAGGTCACGTTCGACTTCGGTTCGGCGTTCCGCCGCAGCCGCGCCGTCTCGACGCGCATGACGAACGGCGTCCACTTCCTCATGAAGAAGAACCGGATCACCGAGGTCGACGGCTGGGGCACGTTCGTCGACGCGCACACGCTGTCCGTGACCACCGACGACGGCACCGACACGCTGACGTTCGACAGCTGCATCATCGCCACCGGCTCGACGACCAAGATGCTTCCGGGCGTCACCCGGAGCGAACGCGTCGTGACGTACGAGGAGCTGATCCTCACCGACCACCTGCCGTCGTCGATCATCATCTGCGGCGCGGGCGCGATCGGCACCGAGTTCGCGTACGTGCTGCGCAACTACGGCGTCGAGGTGACGATCGTCGAGTACCTCGACCGCATGGTCCCGCTGGAGGATGCCGAGGTCTCCGCCGAGATCGCCAAGGCTTACAAGAAGCTCGGCGTGAAGCTCATGCTCGGCCACGGGGTGAGGACCATCACCGAGACCGACGAGGGTGTGTCCGTCGCTGTCGCCCCCGCGGCGGGCGGTGACGAGATCGTGCTCCATGCGGACAAGGTCCTGCTGTCGATCGGCTTCGCGCCCAGGACGGCCGGGTACGGGCTCGAGAACACGGGCGTCCAGCTCACCGATCGCGGTGCGATCGCCATCGACGACTACATGCGCACGAACGTGCCTGGCCTGTACGCGATCGGCGACGTCACCGCGAAGCTGATGCTGGCCCACCTGGCAGAGGCTCAGGGCGTGGTCGCGGCGGAGACGATCGCGGGCGTCGAGACGATGCCGATCAACTACGACATGGTGCCGCGCGCCACGTACTGTCAGCCGCAGATCGGCTCGTTCGGCTACACCGAGGCGCAAGCGCGCGAGAAGGGCTTCGACGTCAAGGTCTCGAAGTTCCCGTTCACCGCGAACGGCAAGGCCTGGGGTCTCGGCGAAGCCGTCGGGTTCGTCAAGGTCATCGCCGATGCCACACACAACGAGATCATCGGCGCTCACATGGTCGGTCCCGACGTCACCGAGCTGTTGCCCGTGTTCACGCTCGCTCAGATGTGGGACCTCACCGCGGACGAGATGGGCCGCAACATCCACGCGCACCCGACCCTGTCCGAGTCGATCAAGGAAGCCGTCGAGGGCATCGCCGGCCACATGATCAACCTCTGAGCCGGCGAGCCACGACGCGCCGGTCTACCTGGCGTCGAAACGCTGCCAGGACGGCTTCTCCGCGTACGTCTGGACGTAGTAGTCGCGCAGCTCGAGCTTGCTGGCCGCGGCCAGGTCGACGACCACGGTCGCGTGCGCGTGCAGCTGGAGGACGGAACCGGGCCACCGGGCCGTGACGGGGCCCTCGACCAGCGCGGCGATCGCATCAGCCTTGTGAACACCCTGCGCCACGAGCACCACCTCATGGGCGTCCATGATCGTGCCGAGGCCCTGCGTGAGGCAGTGGTGGGGCACGTCGTCGATCGAGTCGAAGAAGCGGGCGTTGTCCTGACGCGTCGTGGCAGTGAGGGTCTTGATGCGGGTGCGGGACGCCAGGGATGAGGTCGGCTCGTTGAAGCCGATGTGCCCGTTGCTGCCGATCCCCAGGATCTGGACGTCGACGCCACCCGCATCGACGATGGCCTGCTCGTAGTCGAGGGCCGCCTGCTCGATGTTCTCCGCGAAGCCGTTTGGCGTGTGGACGAGCGCCGGGGTCATGCGCAACGGCTCCGTGACCGTCTGCCGGATGACCTCCGCGTACGACTCCGGGTGGCCGGGCGGCAACCCCACGTACTCGTCGAGCGCGAACGCGGACGCCTTGGACATATCCAGGCGACCGTCCTTGACCCGCTGGGCGAGGCTCTCGTAGAGCGCGACCGGGGAGGACCCCGTGGCCACGCCGATCACCACACCCGGCCCCACGTCGCGACACACCCTCGCGACCTTCGCTGCGGCCACCTCGGCGACCTCGTCTGCGGTACGACACACGATGACTTCCACGGCGCTCCTGGGTTCGTCGACTTCCTGATTCGTAGTCGACTCATTCGTAGTCCAGTCGTCGCGTTCGCACAAACCCTCTCACCAGGTGGCGGCGCAGTGGCGCCAAGTCGTTACGACACGCGATGTGAGCCCTCTGATGAAACGATGCACTTCTGGCCGGCCGGGGGTAGCCTTGTCGCCTGGGTCGTGCTCTCGCGAGCATGGCCCCAGTACTGGGCAGAGCGGCCCGTATTGACTGTCCGCCACGGAAGAGAAGGGGCCGCTCGAGGCCATGCCTCACGTCACTCCAGTTCACCTTGCCATGATCGTCGGCTGGATCGCCGCCGGGCTGTCCTGCTTCATCTCCGCGCCGCAGCTCTTCCGGATTCTGCGTGCCGGGACCACGTCGGGCGTCTCCGTCCTGTCCTGGCAGCTCGCACTCGGCGGGAACCTCACGTGGGGCCTGTACGGGATCACCCACGGAAACCTCAACCAGTGGCTCCCCAACGTGCTGCTGGTCACCATCACCCTGATCATCCTGTCCGAGTTCCACCGTCACGTCGGCACGTCGTGGGTCGTCCTGCTCGTACCGGGGCTGCTCATCGGTGCGACGACCACCACGCTCGACCACACGGTGGGCACCATCGCGTACTCCGTCGCGGCATTCCTGCCTGCGGCGACGTCGCTCGTCTCCCAGCTCAAGGTCACCTCCACGAGTGTCGATGTGCGGGGGCTGTCCCTGGGCAACCAGTGGATCGGGCTGGTGAACCAGTCCACCTGGCTCGTGTGGGCGGCACTCATCGACGAGCGCTCGGTGCTCCTCGTCGGATCCGCGTCGCTGGTGCTGATCGTGGCGAACCTGTCGATGGCGCTGCTGCGGAAGTCTGGGACGCTGGGGCCGGTGACCCGGCAGGGTCTGCGGCTCTCACTCAGCCGCGCCTGATCAGCTGACGGGCCAGCCGAGACCGGCGAGCCACTCGAGCGCCAGGCCGGTCCACTGCCCGACCGCGGCGTCGTCCTCGGCCAGC
>DAIEHO010000007.1 GCA_027353565.1 Propionibacteriaceae bacterium | reverse complement strand
GTGGCGGCATGGAACCGCGGGGGCACGCACATCCGCTTCGACTGGACCTCGAGCACGACGCTGACCTTCGCCAACCCCTACCCGGACTCGGTCCTGATCAGCGGCTCACCGTGCACGGTCAAGCAGGACATCCCCCAGCTGGGGTTCGTCGTCTCCCATCGCCCGCTGAGCGCGGCATGCCTGACGCAGACCGACACGCTCGAGTGGTCCGGCATCAACTACATCGTCTACAAGGTCAGCTGACGAGCGGTGGGAGCCCAGCTGGACGGATGCGCTCACGCACCCGTTCCGGCGACCCTACAGCGTGCCGCATTGCGCTCGGCTTGACGTAAGCATAAGATTCTTCTCATCACAGAGGGGGACTGTGGTGATGCTCTTGGGGGGGCACGTTCGATGACCGAGCACATGATGTCCACGGGTCAAGCTTTGAGCGGTTCGGCACTTGGCCAACCGACGTTCGGGCCCGCGATTCCGGTTGCCTGCCGTTCGTGCGGGGCATCTCTCGTCTACCCGCGTCCGTGTCCGCAGTGCGGAACCGCGTCGACGTGGGTGGAGGTCGAGACCATCCCTGAGCCTCCGCTCGGTATCGCGTGCTGGCACCTTCGCGAGGGCGACCCGTACGGCGTCGAGCGGTGGTGGGACGGTCACCAGTGGACGACCCAGATCTCCGGCGGCGAGAAGGTGCGCTGGCTCGAGCACCTCACCGCGCTGCCCGCGGAGCAGCGCACGTACTACACCGCCGACCAGATCGAGCTCCTGACCGCAGAGGTCGAGCGCATCGCGTGGGCCATCGACCCCCTCGGCCCACCGTCGACCCGCAAGCGCTCCCGGATGGCGCGCCTCCTCGGTCGCGCCTGAGCGTCGCCCTCCCACCGCTTCGCGCACCTGGCCGACGTAGCCTGGCGTTGTGATCTGGATTCCCAAGCTGCCGCAGCCGGGGAAGTCGGGCGTGCCGGCTATGCCAGATCTGTCGCCGTCGCCGCCGCCGCGAACTCCCACCACCTCGTCGCCAGAGCCGGATCCGACGCCGCCCACGTCCGCCCCACCAGCGTCGGGTATCCCCGCTGCCCGAACCAGCTGTCAGGACCCGAGTACGAGCAACGCGGCAGGTCCTGCGTCGCCGCGAACAGCGTAGGCAGCGCGCCACGCCATGCCGGCTGACCGAGGAGCCTGTTCGCCCCGGTGACCAGGCGGTCCAGCCGGTCGTCGCCGGTCACGTTGCTGATGCCGGTCCCTGCCCAGCCCGGATGGCACAGCTGGACGTCGACTCGGGGCAGGCGCCGTGAGAGTGCCAGCCCCCACACCATGTCCGCCAGCTTGGACTGTGCGTAGGCAGCGCTCGTCGTCCACTTGCGATGGACGAAGTGCGGGTCGTCGAAGTCGAGCACCCCGGTCCGATGCGAGTCCGACCCCACAATGACGACCCGGTCGGAGACCTTGTCCGCGACGAGGTTCGTGTACGCGAACGGGCCGAGCGCGTTCGTACCGAGAAGGCACTCGAACCCGTCCTCCGTCTCCTGTCGGCGGGTCGTCACGCGACCGGCGTTGTTGACGAGCACGTCGACCTGAGGGGTCGCCTCGGCGGCCCGGCGCACCGATGCCAGCGATCCGAGGTCCAGCTCGACGACGGTGGACGGTCCTGGGAGCGACCGGCCGACAGCCTCGCCCTTGGCGACGTTGCGTACCGCCAGGACCAGAGTCGCCCCCGCCTTCGACGCAGCCCGGGCAGCTTCCAGCCCTATGCCGCTGGTCGCACCGGTCACGAGCCAGGTGCGTCCTGTCTGGCTGGGCATGTCGGCTGCTGTCCAGTGCTTCTTCATGCGGTCTCCTCGAAGTCGGCGATGCGGGGGAGCAGTGTGACGAGCAGGGGTGCGAGCTCACCGGTGGGCCGGTCGATCTCCAGCCACCGCAGCTCCGCGATCTCGGCTGCCGGCAGCACCGTCCTCGTGACGCGTCGGGTCCACGCGTACACGCCGGCGCGCACAGTGGTGTCGGGCTCGTTCGCTGCGATGTCGGTGTGGATGCCCCAGTCCTGCAGGTCGTGCCCGGCGAGCTCGAGTCCGACCTCCTCGGCCAGCTCACGGATGGCGGCTGCACGGAGGTCCTCGCCCGCCTCCGGCTTCCCGCCGGGGAGCATGAACCGGCTCGTGCCGGACTTGCGTACCGTCAGCACACGCCGGTGCTCGTCGAGCACGACGACGGCTGCCACCACCACGACGGATGTCACGTCAGCGACCCTATCGGTGCCAACGGAGTGACCAGCGTCGTCGCCACGGACGAGCCATGCCAGGATGATCCCGCCGGTCCCGGCATCGACGTCCCTAGCGAGAGCGAGACCATCTCATGTGGAGCATCCTCGCCAAGGCACTGTCGCTGGTGCTGATCGTCGGCATCGGCTTCGGCATGAAGCGGCTGCGGTGGGTGAAGGCGGACGACTTCTCGACGCTGTCCAAGATCGTGCTGCGGGTGACGCTGCCCTGCGCGCTCGCGACGTCGTACAACCAGTTCGAGATCATGCCCGCCCTGCTCGGCCTGACCCTGCTCGCCTTTGTCGTCAACCTCGTCCAGCAGGGGGTGGGCTACCTCCAGCACCGCCGAGGGACGCCCGTACAGCGAGCGTTCGGGATCCTCCACGGCGGCTCGTACAACATCGGGGCGTTCGCCCTGCCGTACCTGTCGGCGTTCATCGGACCGGTCGCCGTCATCTACGCCTCATTGTTCGATGTCGGGAACTCACTGGCGACGGCAGGCGTCGGCCGGAGCGCCGCGCACGCGGTGGCGCGACCTGACGTGGTGCAGACACCCTCCTCGATCGCGAAGCTCCTGTTCACCTCGCCGGTCTTCGACACCTACCTCGTCCTCGTGGTCATGCGGCTGCTGCACATCCAGCTGCCCAGCGTCGT
>DAIEHO010000363.1 GCA_027353565.1 Propionibacteriaceae bacterium | reverse complement strand
CAAGACGGTCCTCTACCGCTACTTCGGCGACCGCAACGGCCTGTACCTGGCGGTCGCGGACCGGGTGGCCTCCAACATCCTCGCCGAGGTGCGGCCGCGGTTCGCGTCGCTGCGGGAGAGCGGGCAGGTCGCCGATCTCGTCCGCGGCCTTGCTGACGCGTACATCGGGCTGGTCGACCGCGACCCCGACATCTACCTGTTCGTCATGAACCGGCCCCCGAGCCTGCCGGCCGGCGCGGGCGACCCCGCGACCGGCATCGCCGACCGCATCGCCGTCGAGCTCGCGGAGGCCATCCGCGGCGAGCAGCGCCGCCGCGGCACGTCCGGAGGCGCCGTCGAGACGCTCGCGTTCGGCATCGTGGGCTTCATCCGCACAGCAACGGGCCACTGGCTCGAGTCCGGAGCCGGGGCCACGCTCGCCAGGGACGCCCTCATCGAGCTCATCACGTCGACGTTCACCAGGAGCGTCGCCGACGCCGTCGACGGTACGGCGTCCACCCATCTCGTCACCGCCTGAACCACCGCTGCGTGGAACCGCTCGTCATCGTCGACAAGGAGAAGTCGTGACCGACACCGCCACCCGCCCGGAGAGTCCCGCCGCCGCCGACCCGCGGCTCGGTGAAGCCCTCAAGGTCGCGCTCGACGGCCCGTACCACGCCGCTCGCCAGAAGGCTCGCGACACTTTGACGAGGGAGGAGATCCTCCGCGACCCCGGCCTGTCGATGGAGGAGGCGAGGGCCTGGACGCTCAAGGCCCTCCAGCACCTGTCGGCGAAGGGGTACGGCAACACGGGCTTCATGCTGCCCGACCGGGCGGCCGACCCCGCGGCGGTGGTCAACGGCTTCGAGGCGCTCGCGCACGGTGACCTCTCCCTCGTCATCAAGGCGGGCGTCCAGTACGGGCTGTGGGGAGGCGCGATCGAGGGGCTCGGCACCGATGAGCAGATCGCCCGCTGGCTGCCGGACATCGTCACGGCGAAGCACCTCGGCTGCTTCGCGATGACCGAGATGGGCCACGGCTCGGACGTGGCGAGCATCGAGACGACGCTCACGTACGACCCGGAGACCGACGAGATCGTCGTCGACTCCCCCACGCCCACCGCCACGAAGACGTACATCGGGAACGCCGCGCTCCACGGCACGTCCGCAGCCGTCTTCGGCCAGCTGTGGGTCGACGGTACCTGCCAGGGCGTCCACTGCGCCGTCGTGCCGTTCCGCACGGTCGTCGAGGGCAGGGGCGTCGACCTGCCGGGCTGCACGTCCGGCGACAACGGCCACAAGGGCGGACTGCTCGGCGTGGACAACGGCACGTTGCGGTTCGACCACGTGCGGGTGCCGCGCGCGAACCTGCTCAGCCGGTACGGGGGGATCAGCGACGACGGCTCGTACGTCTCCGACATCTCGAGCTCCGGCAAGCGGTTCTTCACGATGCTCGGCACGCTGGTGCGCGGACGCGTCTGCGTGGGCGCCGGTGCGGGTATCGCCGGACGGCGTGCACTGTCGATCGCGACCCGGTACGCGCTGCGGCGGCGGCAGTTCCCGAACCCCGATGGGGGCGGTGAGGTGGTGCTGCTCGACTACCTGTGGCACCAGCGGCGGCTGCTTCCCGGCATCGCGCAGGCGTACGGGCTCGGGTTCGCCAACAACGACCTCATCGAGCTGCTGGCGCGCGCGCGTCATCAGGACGTCGACGACGACTTCCAGCGCTCGCTCGAGAGCCGGGCCGCAGGCCTGAAGGCCGCGCAGTCGCGGTGGGCGAACGACATCGTGCAGGTGTGCCGCGAGGCGTGCGGGGGTGCGGGGTTCATCTCCGCCAACCAGCTCACCCTGCTGCGCAGCGACGTCGACATCTTCGCGACGTTCGAGGGCGACAACACGGTGCTCATGCAGCTCGTGGCGCGCGGCCTGCTCACGGGGTACCGCGAGACCTGGACCGGTCTCGACCGGCGCGAGACGGTGACCAAGACGGCCGACATCGTGGCCCGGATGGTGCTCGAGCGCACTGCGGGCCGCGGGACCGTGGACGCGCTGGTCGCCAGGGCACGACGTGTCAGCAACGAGGTCGGGGTCCTCGACCGCGGCTGGCAGGTCCTCATGTTCGACGAACGGGAGCGCCACGTGCTCGAGTCGCTCGCCCGGCGGTACCAGCAGGCCTTGCGGATGCCGAAGGGGTCGAGGTTCAGCGCGATCAACGAGCTGCAGGACCACCTGCTGACCTTGGCGCGCGTACACACCGACAGGTTGGTCCTCGGCTCGTTCGTGGCAGGCATCGAGGCGTGCGAGGACCAGGCCGCGAAGCGCGTGCTCAACACCCTGTGCGACCTGTACGTGATCGACAACCTCGAGGCCGACCGGGCGTGGTTCACGGACCACAGCTTCATGACCCAGGCACGGTCGAAGTCGCTGACCAGGACCCTCAACCACCTGTGCGCCGAGCTCCGCCCCGACGCGCTGGTGCTCGTCGAGGGCCTCGGTGTCCCGTCCGAGTGGCTCGGTGCGGACATGCTGGAGGACTAGTACGGCCCTTGACAGCGGAGCTGTGGTTGTTCTGAACCGGGTCGTCGGGCGCCTCACAGCGAGTAGCGGACTTGTGGTGTTTCCCAGGCGCTGGAATTAGGTCGACAACAACAACAGCTCCGCTATCCAGCCGCACGAGCGGCGACGAGGCGCCGAGACCCACCACAACTCCGCTATAGACCGAGCGCACACGCCACTCGACCGACCACCATGGCCGGGCTGAGCATGATGTCGAGCGCCATCCACCGGACGAACCGCTCCCCTTGGTCTCGGAGGGCTTGCTCGCGCCGCTTCTCCAGCACGATGGCGTCCGGGTTCTCGTACTTCACCGCTCCGTCGCACTCGCCGATCAGGCGCTGCTCCGGCCAGTAGAAGTCCGGATAGTAGGTGCCGTAGGGGGTGCGAATCGGATGCTGGAACAACGGGATCGGAAGCCCCGCGATCTCGAAGTGTCCGGCGGACAATGACTCGGCGGCTGACTCTCGACTCGGCTCGGTCAGGGAGATGGCCGACTTCAGCGAGATCGCCCTGCGAACGGTTGCCGCTTCCGAGAGAAGCTCGCGCGCGGCACGCACGAGCTGGGCGTTGACGTAGTCGCCGCGCCGCACGTGCGCCACCATCGATGCGCACATCTGCCTGGCCGCGGCGTCGAGCAGGACAAGCGCCTCCGGCAGCGCACGACCGGCTGCAAGATCCGCGCCCGTACGAGCGAGCGTTGTCACCCGGTACCCGGACTCGTCACGTGTGATGTGGCTCAGTGGCAGGCGGGCCAGGTGATGGACCACCGGACCCGATCGCGACCTGGCAGCGGAGTACAGGGGTTCGCTCACCGTGGGAGCGTCCACCTCCCACGGCACAACCCCAGGATGCGGCAGGCCCCAGACCAGCGCGGCAGTCCCATGGCTGAGCACCGCATCCGGACATGTCACCAGCTCTGCTCGTGCTCGCATCAGGTGACGCCCCGCTTCATCCTCGGGCCACGCGCTCGCGGCCACGAAGACGCCACGGCGGACGCGTACGAGCCGACCACCCGCAAGCTGCGTCCGGATCATCTGGGGTGTCATCCCTGACGACAGCAGAGTCTCTCGCGTCGACGGCTGGGTCGGCAGCAGACAGGGGCGGGGGTGGCGCACGACTCAACACTGGTCCCTGTAGGAGGGGCATGGGGGAATTCGCCATGACCCCTGTGGACAGCTCTCCGCATCTCGTACCTCCGGGTGCCTTTCGGAACGGAAGTACGGTCCCTTCATG
>DAIEHO010000349.1 GCA_027353565.1 Propionibacteriaceae bacterium | reverse complement strand
GTCCGTGGACAGCCCGAGCTTCTTGGCCACCCACAGGAGGGACGGGGCGTTGAGCAGCGTGAGCACGATGACGCTCACGAAGACGAGGTCGAAGACCCGGTCCGCGCCCGGCATGCCGGCGGCCATGGGGATCGTCGCCAGGATGATCGGTACAGCGCCACGCAGCCCCGCCCACGAGATGAACAGCTGCTCCTTGACCGGGATCCGGAACGGCGACAAGGACGCGAAGACGCTCAGCGGGCGCGCGACGATCGTGAGGAACAGGCTGGCCAGGACGGCGAGGACGACCACCTGCCACGTGATCCGGGAGGGCGTCGCGAGGAGGCCCAGCATGACGAACAGGCCGATCTGGGACACCCAGCCGATGCCCTCGGCGAACGAGCGCGTCGCGTGACGGTGGGGCAGCTTGCCGTTCGACATGACGACCGAGCACACGTACACGGCGGCGAACCCCGAGACGTGTGCCTGCACCCCGAGCCCGTACGAGACGACGGCCCAGCCGAGCGCTGCGAGCGGGTACAGCCCGGAGCTGGGCAGCGCCAGGTTGCGCAGGATCCGTACGCCGACCCAGCCGGCGACCACGCCGAGGACGACCCCGCCGACGAGCTCAGCCGCGATCAGGAGCGCGGTGAGCGGTGCGTCGGCGTACGTGCTCCGGCCGAGCGCCAGCTCGGTCGCCGCGATCACCAGGAGCACGGTCGGCGCGTCGTTGAGTCCTGACTCCCCTTCGAGCGTGGCCCGGAGTCGCGATGGAAGCGGGGCCTTGCGCAGGATCGAGAAGACGGCTGCGGAGTCGGTCGGGGCCATGATCGCGGCGACCACCACGGCGACCGACGGCGGAGTCTTGAGGACCAGCAGGAACATCGTCATGAGCGCGACGGTCACCCCGACGCCCACCGTGGCGAGCACGACCGAAGACCAGATCGCCGGCTTGATGTCGCGCCACTTCGTCGACAGCCCGCCGTCCGCGAGGATGAGGACGAGGGCCGCGAACCCCAGGTCGTGTGCCAAGCTCGGGTTGGTGAAGCTCGTGCCCCCCGACGGCAGACCCAGGAGCACGCCGAGACCGAGGAACAGCAGCAGGGCCGGCAGTCCGAGCCGGTCCCCGATCTTCGCGACCACAACGCCGGCGACCACGACCACGGCCCCCACAAGGAGGAGGACGTCGATGCTCATCGTCACCTCCTGGCTGCGGGCGTAGCGCCAACCTACCAAGCCGAGCAGACCAGCCTGGTCTGCTCTCGAAAGCGCCGAAAGAGCTGGTCGGCGGCTCGAACATGCGCTACACGGCGAGCATCTCTCCCGGATCGGCTCGGTACTCTCCCCGACCTGGATAGGCACTCTCCCGGACTTCGCAGGGGCCCTCCCCGACCTTGCAAGGTTCCTGCCCCGGCCTGGCCGTGTTCTCCCCCGGATCGGGTCAGACACTCCCCGGGACCGGGTCAGACGCTCTCCCCGACCAGGGCTACGTTCTCTCCGCGATCCGGCTTGGGCCTCTCCCGGACCTGGTTAGGCACTCTCCCCGACCAGGCCAGGTTCTCTCCCCGACCAGGCTAGGTTCTCTCCGCGATTGGCTAGGTTCTCTCCGCGGTTGGCTAGGTTCTCTCCGCGAGCGTCGACGCCAACCAGGCGCGGCCCTTCGCGAGGATCCGGATCGCCGCCTGTGTGCCGGGCGCGGTCGCCTCGACCGCGTGCGGGACGCCGGGCACGATCTCGAGCGTCGTGTCCACGCCCGCTGCCCGGAGACGCGCCGCGTAGTCGACGATCTCGTCGTGGAAGAGCTCGATGTCCGACCCGTACAGCCAGGTCGGCGGCAGCCCGGACAGGTCCGTCCGCCTCGCGGGTGACGCGTACGCCGGTGGCGCCTGCCGATCGACGGCGCGCAGGAACGAGCCCCAGCCGTACCGGTTCGCGCCGTTGTTCCAGACGTAGTGGCCCGCTCCGTCGAGCTCGGTGTTCAGCGCCGTGCGGTCGTCCAGCATCGGCGTCCACAGCCACTGCGCGGCGACGGGCTGGTGGGCGTCGTGGAGGTGCTGGACCAGACCTGCGGCGAGACCGCCACCGGCGCTCTGGCCACCGACGGCGACGCGCGTACGGTCCACACCGAGCGATGCCATTCGGTCGGAGAACCAGCTCCACGCCGCGTATGCATCCTCGTGCGCCGCCGGGAACGGATGCTTGGGGGCGAGCCGGTAGTCGACCGAGACGATCGTCGTGCCCAGCTCCAGTGCCGTGCGACCGCAGAACTCGTCGTCCATCTTCGCCGCCCCGCCGATGAGGCCGCCCCCGTGGATCCACAGCAGGCCTCCGCCCGAAGGGCTCTGCGGGCGGTAGACCCGCAGTGGCACGGAACCAGCGCGTTCCTTCGTGAGCGTGACCCCCGTCACCCGGCGCGTCGGCAGCACGTGCGGCATCAGGGCGAACAGCGCCTTGGCAAGGGGGCTGGTGGGATCCACGGCCCTCAGCCGTGACAGCTTCGGCCGGATCTCCGGGTCGATGCGCTCGAGGTCGATCATGCGGTCATCCTTGCGCGCCCGCGCCCGCGCCCGCGCCACCGGCCACCAGGTCGCCCCAGGTGGCCGCCAGCTCAGCCTTCTCCTCGGGCGAGGCGAACGACGCCTCGATGCTGTTCAGTGCGAGGGTCCGGACCTCGTCGTCACTGAGGTCCAGAGCCTCGCGGACAGCCTGCACGTTCTCTGCGAGGTAACCGCCGAAGTACGCCGGGTCATCGGAGTTGACCGTCACCTTGACCCCTTGCCTGAGCAGCACTGCCAGCGGATGCACACGCAGGTCCGTGACGCCCTTGAGCCGTACGTTCGACAACGGGCAGACGGTCAGCGGGACCTCCTCGATCACGAGCCTCTCGACGAGCGCGGCATCCCCCGCGGCCCGTACGCCATGGTCGACCCGCTCCACGCGGAGCGTGTCGAGGACGTCGCGGACGTAGCTGGCGTCGCCCTCCTCCCCGGCATGTGCGACCGTGTGGAGGCCGTCGGCCCGGGCGCGGTCGAACACGTCCGCGAAGCGGCTCGCCGGGTTGCCGACCTCGGTGGAGCACAGCCCGATGCCCAGCAGCGGCACGCCGCTGCCCCGTGCCTGCTCGTACGCCTCCATCGCCGACTCCGCGGACAGGTGCCGCAAGATCGTGACGATGAGTCCCGAGCTGATGTGGTAGCGCTCGAAGGACCGGGACAGGGCCTCGTGGACTCCTCCGAGGGCCTCGTCGGCCGAGATGCCGCGGCCGGTGTGTGCCTGGAGGTCGAAGAAGACCTCGGCCCGACGGACGCCGTCGCGTGACGCCCGTGCGAGGTAGGCGTCGGTCAGGTCGGCGAAGTCCTCGGCACGCTGCAGGACGCTCATGTTCGCGTAGTACAGGTCGAGAAACCCCTGGAGGTCCGCGAAGTCGTAGCGCGACCGCAGGTCCGCGATGTCGGCGTACGGCAAGGCGATCCCGTTGCGCCTTGCCAGCGCGAAGATCAGCTCCGGCTCGAGTGTGCCCTCGAGATGTAC
>DAIEHO010000336.1 GCA_027353565.1 Propionibacteriaceae bacterium | reverse complement strand
CCACCCGGGCAGGAGCTGCTGGGCATAGATCGGCTGGGGTGGCGGGTAGGCGCCTGGGGGGAGACTGGTCATGGGCGCATCCTGGCGAGTCCGAGTCCCCGGGCGCCTGCTTCCTGAAGACCCCCTCACCTGTCCGCTGTCGTAGGCGTTCGCCTGCACCTTCCACAATGTAGGTGTTTGCCTTACAGTTCTTCAGTGAAGTCATCAACCTTCAGAATCGTGGTGATCGCGGACCAGGTGGACAGTCGTACGGAGTCGGACCGGGTCCCCCTTGCCCTCGATGCTCTCTCGGAGGTCGACATGCTGCTTCTGTACGAGCGGACCGCCGGCGACGAGATCCAGGGACTCGCCGCCACGGGCGCGTCGGTGGTGACGTCGGTCGTCGCGCTGAGCCGGCTCGACGGCTGGCGCCTCGGCATCGGCGTGGGCCCGGTGGACGAACCGTTGCCCGACTCGACGCGGGCGGCGCGCGGCGATGCCTACCTCGCGGCGCGTGCCGCCATCGGGCGGGCGCGGCGCAGCCCGGTCGGGCTGTCGCTCGCAAGCGGAGACGCTGTCCGAGGCGCCCGTTACGGTGAGCATGTCGAGGACGCGGAGACGGCGCTGTGGCTGCTCCGGTCGACGCTCGCACGGCGCAGCCGGGAAGGATGGGAGCTCATGGACCTGCTCGACCAGGGCCTCACCAACGCCCAGGCCGCCGCGCGTCTCGGGATCAGCCCGTCGGCGGCCAGCCAGCGGCTGGCGCGTGCCGCACGTACGGAGTCCGAGCGCGCCGCCCGCCTCGCGACCCACCTTGTCGACCTCCTGATCGAGGTGCCCGCATGATCCTCAAGGTCCTGGTCGTCGTGGTGGTCGGCGCCGCGACGGCGTGGGGCGGGAGCCCTCTCGTACGCCTCATCTTCCGCCTCGCAGACCGTCCCGAGCGCGCCGCTGAGGGTCGTGGCAGCGGGTCGCCGTCCCTGACCGACGCCGACGCTCCGGTGTCGGAGACCGCACTCAGCCCTCAGCCGGGAGCGATCCAGGCGGCCGCAAGCCAGCTGCGCGGCGGCTTCTGGATCGGGCTGCTCGAGCGGGTCGCGATCTTCGCGACGATCATGGCGGGCTTCGGGGGTGGGCTGGTCGTCATCCTCGGCGTGAAGAGTCTCGCGCGATACCCGGAGCTGCGGGCGGAGGACCGCCGCGGCGCCGCGGAGCGGTTCATCATCGGCACGTTCGCGAGCTCTCTCGTGGCGGCGGCCGGCGCCGGCCTGGCCCTCTGGCTGACCAGTCTCTGGTGAGCTCAGGCCGCGGGCGGCATCAGACGGCGGTTCTCGACGCCGGCGAGACCCCACCGGACCGCTGCGGTGCCGAAGCGTCCGAGGCCGGACGCGATCGGCAGGGCGACTCCCGGCAGTGAGATGTCGAGCAGCCCGCGAACCCAGTCGGGCAGGATCGCCACCGCCCCGTTGGCCAGCAGCTGGTAGCCGGGCCTGGCCGCACCGGTCACCGGTGGCGTGCGGAGGAGGAAGTCGACGGTGTCGAGCGCCTCGGGACTGACCTCGAGCTGCGGACGCATGGAGTCGATGAGCGCCCCGAGCTCCGAGACCGAGCACGGCGGGTCGGGCACACCGAGCTTGGCGGCGGGCAGGCCCGCCTGCGCCACGTACAGGTCGGCCTCGACATCCGTCAGCCGCGTCTTCCCGTACGCCTGGTGCGCCCAGAGGAACGCCTGGATCTCTGCGGCGTGCACCCACGTGAGCAGGGCCGGGTCCGAGGCCCGGTACGGGCGCCCGCGGTAGTCCTTCCCACGCACCTGGTCGTGCCGCGCCCGCACGCGGCTGATGAGCGCCTCGGCGTCCGGCACCGTCGCGTACGTGGTGATCGCGATGTAGTCGCTCGTGCGCGTGAGCCGCCCCCACGGGTCGGAGCGGTAGCCCGAGTGTCCGGCGACGCCGGCCATGGCGAGCGGATGGAGCGTCTGCATGAGGAGCGCGGCGATGCCACCGGAGAACATCGAGGCGTCCTCGTGGACGCGCCACACGGGGTCGTTCGGGGTGAACCAGCGCGGGCCCTGCTTGCCCCAGATCTGGACGGCGCGCGCCGCTGCGTCCTCCCCCGCGACCTTCGAGCGTACGGCTTCGCCGAACGTCCGTTGGAGATCCCGCAGCAGCATGGGCTCCAGGGTACGGGGTGGCCCGCGCCGTGCCCGATCCTCGCAGCCCACGGGAACCAGGGCGCCGGGCTCCCTCGATCGGGAAGCCCGGCGCTCATGACGAGAGACCCTGCGCGGTGCGATGGCGGGTCAGGCCGCAACGGGCCTCTCGATCTGGACGATGAGCCCGTACTGAGGGCTCATGCCGCGCCATCTCATACGCCCGTGGAGGGTCGGGAGGTTGGTGAAAGTGACGGGCCGGAATGCTCGCTGGGCCTCTTCCAGCGAGCAGAACCGGCCGACCTGGCGGAGGACGTCGGAATCCTGCTCGACGGGCCAGGGTTTTCCGGCGTATGCGATGAATGGTGTGGTCATGGGGGGCGTCCACCTCCTCCAAGGGGTTCTGAAGGGCCGGCAGTCTCCGTCCGGCCCCCGGTATCTCCATCCTCATGCAGCCTCGAGCCAACTACAAGGGGTAGTAGAGACTTGACCGATTCAACGGAGCAGGTTCACGGGCTGCTCATAGAATCCAGTCCGGGAAGACAGGGAGAGAGGTCGACGGATGGCCGACGACACCGCTGGTCCCCCGGTACGGAACACCCCCGTCACCCTCTCGCAGGCGCTGGCCACCGCCCGCGTACGCAGGGTGATCCTCACGGCCTCGTACCTCATCTGCCTCGTCGGCGTCCTCGCGGCTTTCGGTGTGATCGACAACCTCCTGCCGTCGCTCCCCGAGGTCCTGCCCCCGGACGGGTCCTTGCTCGCCCCGGGGGCCGAGGCGGCCCAGCTGTGGTGGGTGGTGATGGTGGGGCTGGCGGTCTATGTGGTGTGGATGTGGCTGCCGGTCAACGCGAACGAGGAGCGCGGTCGCGCCATCGCCTACCCCGCGTCGATCGTCATGGTCCTGCTCGGCATCTGGTTCTTCGTCGTACGGGGCGCGGACCTCGTCGTCGGCGTGGTCGCGTCGCTCGTGGTCGTGACGGCGCTCGTTTGGACCCTGCGCATCGCCGACAGGGTCCCCAGCCGCCACTTCCTCGACCGGCTGTTCACCCAGTTCGGCCTCGCCGTGACGCTGGGATGGATGACGGTGGTCACCGCGGAGACGTTCGCGGCCGCGTGTGTCGCGCACGACGCGCGGGCCGTGTACCTCACCGCCGAGACGTGGGGGATTCTGGGCGCCACGGCGCTGCTCGGCGTCGGCATGGCGCTCCTGCGCCATCTTCCCGGCCGCCTGTACATCGCGGGCGCGATGGCCTGGGGCTTCGTCTGGATCGCGTACGAGAGGGTGCTGGGCGCGCCGCGCGCGTACGGACTCGGAGTGGTCGCCCTCGTGAGCGCGCTGCTGGTCCTCGTCGCGGGCGTCGCCGTGTTCCTGTGGGCCCGCGGCCGTGTGCGCGAGCGGGTCTAGACAGGACAGAACCCCCTGGCCCTCGAACGGGGCGCAGGGGGTTCGTCCGGCCGGCCTCACAGCGGCCGGGTCTGATGGGTCACGGCTGCTGGATGGCCGAGATCTCGATGTCGAGGGTGACCTTCTCGCTGACCAGGACGCCGCCGGTCTCGAGCGCCGCGTTCCAGACGATGCCGTAGTCCTTGCGGTTGATCGTGGTCTCGCCCTCGAAGC
>DAIEHO010000330.1 GCA_027353565.1 Propionibacteriaceae bacterium | reverse complement strand
GGAGGTGAGTCGTGTGGCGGAGCCGATGGGGCGGCGGTTCTGGATCGTCTGGGTGTCCAGTTCCGCCTCGTACCTCGCGGAGGGCCTCATCTTCGGCGCCCTCCCCGTCCTCGCCGCTTCGCTCACGCTTGACGCCCGCCTGATCTCGCTCACCGACGCCCTGCACCAGACGGGCTGGCTGCTGCTGGGGCTCGTCTCCGGCGTGGCCGCCGACGTGCTCCCCCGGCTACGCATCATGTGGATGGCCAACGGTGTCCGGGCCGTCACCGCGGGGGTGTTCGCGGCTCTCGTGGCCGCCGGCCACGCGTCGCTGCTGCTCGTGTACGCGCTGGGCTTCCTCCTTGGCCTGGCAGCGCCGTTCTTCGACAACGCCTCCGCGTCGATCCTCCCCGAGCTCGTACCGGCACGTCAGTTCCAGCAGGCCAACTCCTTGACCCAGATGGCGATGGCCGTGGCGGGCAACCTCCTCGGACCCGTCGCCGGGACTGTTCTGTTCGTCCTCTGGCCGGCCGCTCCGTTCGGACTCGCAGGCCTGGCGTACGCGGCCGGCACGGCCATCACGGTCCGGCTGGCCCGTCGAGACCCGGCGCCGGAGCCCCCCGCCGACAGCGCGGCACCGCTGAAGCTCCTTGCCGAGGGTCTGCACTACCTGGCCACGCACCGGGTCCTGCGCGCCCTTGCCGGAGCCGTCGCGATCGTCAACCTCGTCACCTCCGGGGCGATCGCGGTCGCCGTGCTGTACGTGCTCTACGAGCTCCACCTGCCCCGCTCCACGTACGGGCTCGTCATGGCGTCGTTCGCGATCGGGGCGATCGGCGGAGGGGTGCTGACCGTACGGCTGACGCGCCGTCTCGGCGAACGGACCGCCGTGGTCCTCGCGCTCATCGCCTTCGGGGTCTCGATGGTCGTCCTCGGGGCGGTCCGCCAGGTCCTCGTGTCGATCTCAGCCATGGTCCTCATGGGCTTCTTCTCGATGGTCTGGAACATCACCGTCAACAGCTACCGACAGCGCGTCGTGCCGCTCGCTCTGCTCGGCAGGGTCACCTCGGTGTTCCGCATGGTCGCGTTCGTCACGATGCCCCTGGGAGCCCTCGTGGCAGGCCTCGGGACACACGCCATCGGTCTGCCCTGGACGTACGTGCTCGGTGGCTTCCTGCTCTTCACGACCGCGGCGGCCGCCGTCAGACCTCTGCGGGAGATGCCGAACCGGCCATAGGGTGAGGCGCATGTTCACCGGATTCCCGGAGGCGGCCCTCGACTTCTACGACGACCTCGAGGCCGACAACTCACGGTCGTTCTGGGCCGCACACGCCGAGGTGTACGAGACGTGCGTCCGTGCCCCGATGAGAGCGCTGGCCGACGCGTTGGCCGAGGACTTCGGGGAGCCGAAGCTGTTCCGCCCCCACCGCGACGTGCGGTTCTCGAAGGACAAGAGCCCGTACAAGGCCTACCAGGACATGTTCGTGCCCGTCGGTCCGGCCCTCGGCTGGTACATGCGGATCTCGGCGCCAGGTGTCATCGCCGGTGCTGGCTTCTACGACGCACCGGCCGACAAGCTGAGGGCGCTGCGCGAGGTGATCGCCGGCCCACGCGGGACCGAGCTGGAGTCGATCCTCGCTCCCCTGACGACGGCGGGCTTCGAGGTCGGCGGGGACACGGTCGCGACGGTCCCCCGCGGATACGACAAGGACCACCCGAGGATCGGGCTGCTTCGCCACAAGGCGATCCACGTGAGCAGGTCGTACGGGTTCGAGCCGATCATCCACTCGCCTCGCCTGCTCGATGCCGTCCGGAGCGACTGGACCGCGACGCGTCCGCTCGTCGAGTGGCTCGCGGAGATCCTGTAGCGCCCACGCCACGTTGCCGGGGTTTTCACCGCCGCCCGGCGTGGCGCCGACCCCAACCGCGACCTTGCACGGGCTATGACCGGCTCGCGAGGCCTGATAACCCGGCCAACGTGGCAATCCGGACGTCCTCCCTGGCAGGACCCCCTCATAACCCGGGCAACGTGGCGATTCGAGTCGAGCCATCACTGCTGCCGTCCTGGGGCTGCGACGACGAACCGCGACCGTACGGGCAGTGTTCACCCGTACGGTCGCCATCGTGTCCTCACGGTGCGACTAAACGACTAGCCGCGCCCTGCGCAGAAGCTCGCCCTCGGTCTGGTTGGACGTCGGTACCCGGCCGGGGAGAGGCAGGATCCGCTCGTGGATGGCGTCGAGGATCCACTCCGGCTGCGGG
>DAIEHO010000327.1 GCA_027353565.1 Propionibacteriaceae bacterium | reverse complement strand
CGGCCTCGATCAGCTCCGTGTCGTTCGGCCGGCTGCCCAGCGGGACCACCCGGTGCGGGCCTTCGCGCTCCGCCCAGTCGACCGACTGGTCGACGGAGGTGAGCACGACCGGGAGGTCGACGTAGAGCTCGCGGAGCGCGGCGACGAGCTCGTGCCCGCCGACGGCGTCACCGGCGACCCAGGAGTCGTAGACGAGGACGTCCGCGCGGTCGACGAGCGGGCAGGGCATGTCGGCGATGACAGGGCACGGCTCCCGTCCCGGCCCACCGCAGAGCTCGGCCTCGTAGCCCGCACCGCGAAGGCTGGCGGCCATCTGCTCTGCGACCGCCTGGTCGCGCTGGACGACAAGGACCCGGGTCATGCACGCGCCTCCATCCTGGGCCGTGATCGTAGCGCCTCACGGCAAACGGCGACGCCACCCCGGCGCACGGCGCGGCGTTCCACAGCTCCAACAGCGCGCTCGGGATCGCTGCCAGCGCAATGCGTGCTACTGCCGCACGCCCGTCGCAGGGAACGGCACACCCTCGATGCGAGACATCGGGGGCTGGGGCTTTCCGAAGCCTGGGCGCGCAACCTCGCGGAAAGTGTCCTGATCCGGCACCTCACTGGCGATCCGCCGGAGCTGACCGCACGGGCGACTCGCCTCCTCGCCGACGCCTACCTAGTCGCGAGTGCGGAGCGAACCCGGATCGGCATCATCGCATCGTTTGACCGGAGCATCGATCGGGTCACGACGGTCCGCCGCGAGGAACCGGGCTGAAGACGAGGCGACGATGACGTCGCCGCGCGTTGGCGCCGCTGCATGCGGTGCCTCGGGACCGCATTCCCGTGAACCAGCGGCCTTGGCCGGTTCCGCGCGCGGTTTCGCGGAGGGATCCCCACAGCCGCGGCTTGGACGTACCGGGATTGGCCTCCCCGACTGCGACAGCGCCATCGCGGTACCTGATCAAGTGCCTCTGCGCGCTGCCTCGACAGTCCGCTGCTGCCAGCTCGTCGTCACGCGGATCGGGGTCCGACGCGCCGCTGCGGCCATGCGCTGGGAGCTGACCATCAGGCCGAGGCCGACGGTGAGCACCTCCGGCCAGCCCGAGGGAGCCCGCTTTGGGGACGGCAGCACGCGGGCGGCGGGAGCGGTCGCCCAGGCTGCACGCCTGACGGCCACCGGCGGGGTGACCAGGTGCCCTGCCGCCGGCCGAATCGCGAGGTTCGACGACAGCGGCGGGAGAACGACGCGGATCCCCGGAATGAGGCTCGGCTCCATGACCTCGCGCATGGAGCCCGTCGCGCCGTGCTGGAAGCCCAGCAGGTGGCCGACCTCATGGAGGAGGACCGAGTAGAGGTCCATCCGGCCAGGCTCGACCGCAGCCAGTCCGGTGGACCAGCCCCAGCCCGCGGCATCCGTGTCGAGGACGATCGCCCCGCCATCGACCTCGCCGAGGTCCAGACCCGCCAGGGGCTCGATCCGGAGCTCGATCGGCCCCAGGGCGTCGACGTCCAGCCCGGCGGCGCGAAGGTCGTCGAGCGCGGCCGCGAGCACGGGTTCCGCGGCCGAGACGCTGAGCGTGGTCGTCGACCCGGAGCCGGCGGCCGCGGCGGTGAGCTTGCCGTCGTTGTCGAGGATCGTGACCGTCGCGATGGCCTTCGCCAGCGTCGCGCCGCCGGTGGGGTTCGAGAGGACGACCGTGAACGTCTCGGTCGGTTCGATGATGCGGTCGCCCAGGATCGAGATCGAGATCGTCGCCGTCGTCGCGCCCGCCGCGAACTTGATCGTGCCGGACGCGGCCTTGAAGTCGGTGCCCGCCATCGCGGTCCCGGAGACGGCCGTCCAGGCGACGGTGATCGCGGTGCTCGACTTCGCCGACAGCGTGACGGTGAGCTTGATCGTCGTCGTCTTGTCGCCCTCGGTCACCGTGGCGTCGTCGATGGAGATGGTCGGCGTGCTCGGCGGCGGTGTGTCGTTGTCGACGATGGAAACGGTGCCGGACGTCGGGGCCGTCGTCGTGTAGGCCGCGTCGGTCGACAGAGCCAGCGTCGCGGTCTCCGTCCCCTCGGCCAACGTGTCGTCGACCGGCGTGATCGTGATGATGGCCGTCGCGACACCGTCGGCCAGGGTGATGGTCGAGCGGTCGGCCGAAAGCGTCCCGCCCGAGGCGGTGGCGGTGTAGTCGGTCCCGTAGCTCGCCGTTCCGCCCCAGGTCAGCCTGACGACCAGCGAGCCGCTGAGGTTCGCGGAGCGGGTGACCGTGAACACGCCGGGATCCGCGCCCGCCTCGGCGGCGTTCGGGTCGGTCGCGCCGAGCGACACGACCGGCAGGGCCGGCGGGGCGTCGTCGTTCACGATCGTGACCGTCGCGGTGCCCTTGTCGATGGTGAGGCCGACCGCGTTCGAGAGTACGACGCTGAACGTCTCGTCGCCCTCGTACACCGTGTCGCCGAGGATGGTGATCGTGATCGTCGCCGAGGTCGAGCCCGCCGCGAACGCCACGAGGCCGTTCGCCGCGACATAGTCCGTGCCGGACCTCGCCGTCCCGTCGGCCGTCGCCCAGGCGACGCTCGTTGACGTCGAGGCGGGCGCGGACAGCGTCAGCGTGAGGGTCACGGTCTTCGTGCCGCTGTTGCCCTCGGTCACGCTCGCGTCGGCGATGCCCACCGACGCCGCCACAGCCACATCGTCATTGCGGATCGTGACCGTCGCCATCGCCCGGCCGACCTCCGCGCCCACCGGCGTCCCGAGCCGGATCGTGAACCGCTCGTCCGGCTCCATCACGGTGTCACCGATGATCGAGATGCTGATGACCTTCTGGGTCTCGCCCGGCTGGAAGGTCAGGACCCCGCTCGCGGCGATGTAGTCGGCGCCGGCCGTGGCCGTCCCGTCCACGGTCGTCCACGGGACCGTGACCACGCCGGTCCCCACCGGCGAGAGGTTGACGGTGATCTCCGCGGTGGTCGTCCCGCCGTTGCCCTCGGTGACCCGCAGGTCGTCGATCGTGACCGTCGGGATCGCCGGCGGCGGGAACGACTCGTCGTCGGTCCGGATGCGGATGCTGTCAAACGCACCGCCATCCATGGTGAACAGGCCGAACGCGCCGTCGACGATCGCGGCGTTGAACGTGAAGGTGCCGACGATCACGTCGTCCAGCGAGACCGTGACCGTGTCGCCCTTGAGCGTGAGCGAGAGCGCGTAGTCGAGCCCGGCCGTCAGGGCGACCGGGAAGGCCGTCTGCACGACGAGGCCGCGCCGAGGATCGACGTGGCCGACGACGATCCGTTGGCCGGGCACATCGAGGGCCGCGAACTTGAGGTCGTCGGCAGCGTAGACGTCGAATGTGAGGCCCGCGACGCCCGCCGTGTTCACCGTGACGTCGAACCGCAGGTACGAGCTGGTGGTCAGCCCGGTCTCGAGGCCGACGTCGGCGAGCGCGAAGCCTGCGCCGCTCGAGCCTGCGCTCCCGCGCATCCGGCCATCGCTGACCGACCAGCTCCCGCTCGACGGTCCGGTGAAGACGTCGGGCGAGGCCGTGTCGAACTCGACGCTGTGGTCGTACGTGATCTGCGGCGGGAGCGTCTTCACGCTGAGGTTGTCGAAGGTGCCGCGCGAGTTGTTCGATCCGAAGCCGACGAAGCCGTAGTTCAGGCCGTAGCTGAAGCCATCCACGAGGCGCGGCACGTACGTGTAGGAGAAGACCGCCTGGTTGTCGACGATGAGCGTGGCTGTGGCCCCGTTGACCGACAGCAGCATGTTGTAGAAGGTGCCCCACTTGGCCAGGAACGGCGTCTGGCGGTCGTACACCCAGCCGCTCGCGTCGCGGTGACCCATGACGAGCTTGTTGATCGACGAGTCGATGCCGGCGAACTTGAAGTCGTAGGGGCCTGCGTAGTCGAAGATGATGAAGCCGTTGGCGTTCCAGCCGGCCGTCGGCTTGACCACGCTGATCGCCGCCTGGACCTCGAAGTACGCCGGCAGGTACTCGGGCAGGTCGAAGACGGCGGCCGCGTCGCCGTGGAGCGACGAGGCGCTGACCTTGAGCGACGCCGAGCTGACCTCCCAGCTCCCCGAGTCGACCGCGAAGCCCTGGAGGCTCCCGTCGTTGAAGTTCGCGCTGCGCAGGACGTCGCGCTTGCCGCCGGGGATGTTGCCGGCCTGCGGGTCGGTCGGGCCGCCGGTCTGCGCCTTCCAGTCGGGGTCCTTCTGGCGGACGACGCCGAGCTCGCCCCACGGCTCGCCGTTGCGGGCCGGGTCGGTCCAGCCCTCGTCCCCGGCCCGCGTCGGGTCGGCGCCGTCGCTCGCGGACAGGGCGTACAGGAACTCGGCCATCTGCGGCTGGAGCGTCCGGCTCACGGTGCCCAGGCCGTACGGGGCGAACGGGACGAGGTAGCTGTTGAACTCGCCGACCCAGTCGATCAGCCGGTCGCCGCCGGTGTTGCCGATCAGGACGTCGCGGCCGGCGCCGCCATACGCGCGGTCCTCGTAGGACGGCTGCGTGTCGGGCTGGTCGTTCAGCTCGCCGTGGGTCGACTGGTCGTCGTCGGCGTTCAGCAGGTCGTTGCCGTAGCCGCCGTACAGGTCGTCGCGGCCGGTCCCGCCGACGAGCCAGTCGTTGCCGAGGTCGCCGAAGATGGCGTCCTCGCCGTCGCTGTTGGCCGCCGGGTACGGGACGCCGCGGTCGGTCGTTCCGGCCGCCACGTAGACGCCCTCGGTCGGGACGAAGTCCAGGAACCACAGCAGGCCGGTGCCGTCCTTGTTCGCCGTGCCGTCCGGGTTCAGGCGGATCTGGCGGAGCGGGTCGTACTCGTCGTAGAGCGCGAACTCGCCCGAGCGCCGCGTGCGATCGCTGTGCCAGCCGCCGAGGTCGTCGGAGTTCCAGCGCAGGACGTCGCCCGGGTTGACCGGGTGGCCGTAGTCGGTCCGGACGATGCCGTCCAGATTCCCGTCCGCGTCGTAGAGCTGGGAGTAGGAAACGACCAGCGCCTCGGCGCCGGACATCGCGTCGTCGCCCGAGCCGCCGTGCAGCATGTCGTTGCCGAGCCCGCCGAAGATGATGTCGTCGTAGCCGCCGTCGGGCCGGAAGAGCGGATCCATCTCGGTCGGATCGACGTTGAACGGCGTCAGGTTGACGAACTTCTTGAGCACTCCCGCGACGTTGATCGTCGCGGTCTGGATCTTGCCGGGCGTGTAGATGGCCTCATTCAGGACGTCGCCGTTGATGGTCTTCTGGTCGGGATCGCTCTGCCGGAGCCCTGCCACGCCGTAGAGCGGCTCGCCTTCCGTCGAGTTGCGGCTCGTCATGATCCGGCCGTCGTCGCCGATGACCCCGTCGTCGCCCGTGCCGCCCGAGATCCAGTCGTCGCCGTAGCCGCCGATGATGTCGTCGTCCTGGCCCTCGCCGAACAGGACGTCATTGCCGACCATCCCGTAGATCGTGTCGTCGCCGGCCTCGCCGTGGATCTCGTCGGCGGCGCCACGGTCACTACCTGCCGCTGCGTCGTGGGCAAGACCGCCCAGCGTGTAGTCGAGGAACTGGACGGCGCGCGGGATGATTTTCAGAGTCGCCGAGTAGGTGTCGTAGTTGAACGTCAGGTAGGTGCCCGAGTCGGTCCCATAGATGCCGACCAGCCGGAAGATGTCGGCGTTGTCGCCGGCGATCACATCGGCGTCGAGGGCGTGGCCCGTCGAGTCGATCTCCGCCGCGCCGATGTCGTTCCGCGTGATCGCGGTACCGGCGCCGCCGAAGATCTTGTCGCTCCCGGCGGGTCGGAGATCCGGGGTCGTCAGGCCGTACAGGTCGGAGCTGTCGCCGACGATGTCGTCCTGGCCCAGGCCGCCAAAGATGACGTCGTCGCCGCCGTTGCCCTCGATGTAGTCGTCGCCGTCTGTCGTCGCCTCGACGGACGGATTGACGTGGAGCGAGGTGGCCGTGTCGGTCGAGCTGTCACGCCAGGCGCCGATCCGGCTTCCGTCAGGCCCGTCGGGCAGCAACGCCGGCCGCGCGTCGCTTGCCGTGAGGTTGTGCGTGTAGTCCGCGAGGACCAGGCCGTCGACATAGCCGTCGCCCTGGATGACGTCGTTGCCCAGCTCGCCCCAGATCTCGTCGTTGCCTGGACCGCCAGCGATGTAGTCGTCGCCGAACAGGGTGGCTGGTGTGGTAGCGCTGTGGTCGAGGAGCGTGACGGCGTACTGCGCGCCGCCATTGGGGTCGTGCTGCGAGGTGACGGTCACGAGGGCCAGGCCGTCGTCCGTGCCGCTGGTGCCGTAGATCGCCGTGCCCTCGAGCGCCCGCATCCGCGGATCGGTGAGCTTGTCGGCGGGCAGGCGGCAGCACGTCGCGTTGTCGCCGGCGATGGCGTCGTTGCCCGCACCGCCGTCGATGACGTCGTCGCCGTCCAGCGCGTCGGGGACGTTCGAGCCGCCGATCAGGATGTCGTCGCCGTCCTCGCCGTAAATGATGTCGTTGCCCTGCTCGCCCAAGACGATGTCGTTGCCGGGCCCCGCGTACACGAGATCGTCGCCCGAGCCCGTGGTTTCGGTCGTGTTCGGGGCGATGAAGTCGAAGGGGCCACCGAAATCGAGGCCCGTGCAAACGCCGTTCATCGGGTCGTCGGGATCGTACGTGTGGCCGTTGGCGCACGTGATCTTGCCCTGGTCGCCGAAGATCAGGTCGTTGCCGCCAACCGTCGCGTTGAGCCCGTCGGCATAGATGACGTCGTCGCCGCCGCCGCCGAAGATCAGATCGGCACCGGTGCCGCCGTAGATCGTGTCGTCGCCGCTGTCGGCGTCGTCGAACCCGATGGTCTCCACCGTGCAGATCGCGAACTCGTGCACCGAGAACTTCGTCGCCGCGTTCGCGATCGGCGCCGAGGTGAGCCTGCCGTTGTCGGCGAGGACGATGTTGCTGCCTTCGCCGGTGGTGATCGTGTCGCTGCCGGTGCCGCCGATGACGATGTCGTTGCCCGCGCCGGTGGTGATCGTGTCGTCACCGCCGAGCGCGTATGAGTTGTCGAACGACCAGACCCGGTCGATGTCGCGGGTGGTGTCGGCCGGGTCACCGCTCTCGGGGAGGTCGGCGATCAGGTAGTCGACGAAGCCGTAGTCGCCGAACACGATGTTGTTGTGGTCGAGGGCGGCCGGATTGGCCAGGGTCTCGCCATCATTGGCGACGATCGTGTCGTTGCCGGCGCCGCCGAAGATCATGTCGCGCCCGAGGCCCGTCGTGATCGTGTCGTTGCCGCCGTACTCGCCGCCCGTCGGTACGTAGCCCTCGACGAGCCGGAGGACCTTGATCGGATAGTCGTCGTGGGTGAGCGTCCCGTCGAGGATCGGGAGGATCGGCAGGTTGTCCGTCGCCGACTCGATGCCGGTGATCCGCCCGTGGTCGCCGAAGACGATGTTCTGGCCGTCGCTTGCGCCGATGATGTCGATCCCGGCGCCGCCGAAGATGAAGTCGTTGCCGCGGCCGGTGGTGACGTGGTCGTGGCCGCCGAAGGACTCGAAGCTCGACCAGACCTTGTCGAGGCTAACCGGACTGTCGTTCCAGGAGGCGGTGTAGTCGAGGAAGCCGTAATCGCCGAAGACCACGTCATTGCCGTCGGCCAGCGATGCGGTCTCACCATCGTTGGCAACAATCGTGTCGGGTGTCGTGTCGTCACCGGCCCCACCGAACACCACGTCGTGGCCGGTGCCCGTCGTGATGTCGTCGCCCGCGCCGTACTCGCAGCGCTCGGTGGTCGAGCCCTCGCACAGCGGGACGTACGCCTCGACGAGAGCCAGGACCTTGACCGGGTACTCGGTCGTGCCGAGTGCCTCCGACAGTGGCCGGTTGTAGATGGTCGTGTCGCTCAACTCGACGCCGCTGACCCGGCCGTGGTCGCCGAAGACGATGTTCTCGCCCGGTCCGGCGACGATCGTGTCGGTCCCGAGCCCGCCGAAGATGAAGTCGTTGCCGCGGCCGGTGGTGATCTGGTCGTTGCCGCCGTAGCCCTCGTACGTCGACCAGACGTGGTCGAGGCTGTACGGGCTCGGGTCGGTCGAACCGACGTGGTCGGCGCTCGTCGGGACGAGCGTGAACTGGGCCACGTAGTCGAGCAGGCCGTAGTCGCCGAACACGACGTTGTTGTGGTCCGCGGTCGTCCCCTCGCCGTAGTTCGCGACGATCGTGTCCCCGCCCGCCCCGCCGAACACGATGTCGTGGCCGGTGCCGGTCCAGATCTGGTCGCCGCCGCCGTACTCGCCGCCCGCCGGCTTGTAGCCCTCGACGAGGGCGAGCGTCCCGACCGGGTAGGCGTCGTCGGTCGTCAAGTCGCCGTTGATCGAGCGGTTGGCGACCGTTGACTCGATGCCGGTGACCCGGCCGTGGTCGCCGAACACGACGTTGTCGCCGCCACCGGCGTTGAGCAGGTCGCTTCCGGCGCCGCCGAACAGGAGGTCGCTGCCGCGCCCGGTCGTGATCGCATCGGCACCACCGGAGCTCTCGAAGCTCGACCAGACCTCGTCGAGCCCGGCCGGGCTCGTGCCGCACGTCGGGCAGGTCGTCCCTGTGAAGGCGAACGCCGCCGTGTAGTCGAGGAAGCCGTAGTCGCCGAACACGACGTCGTTGGCGTCGGCCAGCTGGGCGGTCTCGCCGTCGTTGGCGACGATCGTGTCGCCGAAGACGGTGACGATGGCGCCCGTGTACGCGCCTGGGGTGAGCGAGCCGGTGACCGTCATCTCCGCGCCGGACAGCGACTGGATGACACCGACGACCGCCCCGTTGAGCGTGATGATCTGGCCGAACGCGAAGCCGCTCGCGGCCCACGAGCCGGTCGCGAGGGTCAGCGTCGTCGCGGTCGCCGTGACGTCGCCGGTCAGCGTGAGCGGCGTGTTCCCGCCGCCGAACACGATGTCAGCGCCCGTGCCGGTCATGATCGTGTCGACGCCGCCGTACTCACAGCGCGTCGTCGTCGAGCCCTCGCAGAACGGCACGTAGGCCTCGACGAGCGCGAGGACCTTGACTGGGTACTCGGTCGGCGTGGTCCCGCCCGAGATCGGCCGGTTGCGCGCCTCGCTTGCGACGCCGCTGATGCGCCCGTGGTCGCCGAACACGATGTTGTCGCCCGCGCCGGCGTTGATGGCGTCGGCGCCCACGCCGCCGAAGACGAAGTCGTTGCCGCGCCCGGTCGTGATCGTGTCGACCCCGCCGTAGGCCTCGAAGCTCGACCAGACGTGGTCGAGGCTGTACGGGCTCGGGTCGGTCGACCCGATGTGGTTGGCGCTCTCGGTCGGGACGGTCGTATATGTGGCGACCCAGTCGAGCAGGCCGTAGTCGCC
>DAIEHO010000321.1 GCA_027353565.1 Propionibacteriaceae bacterium | reverse complement strand
TCACGAAGGCCCGCAAGTCGATCGCCCAGTTCAAGCTCCGTGAAGGCATGCCCATCGGCTGCCACGTCACGCTGCGCGGCGACCGGATGTGGGAGTTCGCCGACCGGCTGATCACGCTGGCGCTGCCCCGTATCCGCGACTTCCGCGGCCTGTCGCCGCTCCAGTTCGACGGCAAGGGCAACTACACGTTCGGTCTCACGGAGCAGGTCATGTTCCACGAGATCGATCAGGATCGGGTCGACCGTCTCCGGGGCATGGACATCACGTTCGTGACCACAGCGAGCTCGGACGACGAGAGCCGCGCTCTTCTGCGCCACCTCGGTTTCCCGTTCAAGGCCGACGCCGATGTTCCGGCGAAGGCGAAGAAGGGCCGACCGGCCGTCGGCAAGAAGAAGAAGTGAGCTAGGGAGCAGCCGTGGCGAAGACAGCCCTCAAGGTTAAGCAAGCCCGTACGCCGAAGTTCGCGGTGCGCGGCTACACCCGTTGCACGCGGTGCGGCCGATCCCAGTCGGTGTACAAGAAGTTCGGCCTGTGCCGAATCTGTGTCCGTGTTCTCGCCCATCGAGGCGAGCTCCCGGGCATCACCAAGTCATCCTGGTGAGCTCCGGCCGGCGCACGCCGGCCTGACGACTCCAGAACCCCCGGCCCCGCGGCCGGACCCAACAGCTCCCGGACCCGTCCGGGGACCGAAACGCGGTAGGTCAGCGAAGTGCTGAAACCCCCGCGAGAAAGAGGCTAACCACGCCATGACGATGACCGACCCGATCGCAGACATGCTCACGCGTCTGCGCAACGCCAACCAGGCGTACCACGACCAGGCGACGATGCCGTCCTCGAAGATCAAGGTGCGTATCGCCGAGATCCTCAAGCAGGAGGGCTACATCACCGACTACTCGGTGCACGAGCCCACCGACGACGAGGTCGGCAAGACGCTGACTGTGACGCTGAAGTACGGCCGCAACCGTGAGCGTTCGCTCGCAGGTGTCCGCAGGATCTCGAAGCCGGGCCTTCGCGTGTACGCGAAGTCGAACCAGCTCCCGAAGGTGCTCGGCGGCCTCGGCGTCGCGATCATCTCGACGAGCCAGGGCCTGTTGACCGACAAAGAAGCCAACCACAAGAGCGTCGGCGGCGAAGTCATCGCCTTCGTGTGGTGACGGGAGGAATGCAGAATGTCTCGCATCGGTAGGCTCCCAGTCCCTGTCCCCTCGGGCGTCGAGATCACCCTCGACGGCCAGGACGTAGAGGTCAAGGGTCCCAAGGGCACGTTGACGCACAAGGTTCCAGCGCCCATCACGGTGGCGCGCGCCGAGGACGGTTCGATCGAGGTCAGCCGTCCGGACGACGAGCGTGTCTCGCGCTCGCTCCATGGCCTCACTCGCACGCTCATCAGCAACATGGTGACGGGGGTGACCGCGGGCTTCGAGAAGAAGCTCGAGATCGTCGGCGTCGGTTACCGCGTACTGCCGAAGAGCCCAACACAGCTCGAGTTCGCGCTCGGCTTCAGCCACCCGGTCGTCGTCAATGCGCCCGAGGGCATCACGTTCGTCGTCGAGACGAACACCCGGTTCCTGGTGCAGGGGATCGACAAGCAGCAGGTCGGCGAAGTCGCCGCCAACATCCGCAAGATCCGCAAGCCTGAGCCGTACAAGGGCAAGGGTGTGCGGTACAGCGGCGAGCGTGTGCGCAGCAAGGCCGGAAAGGCAGGTAAGTGATGGCTATCTCTCTCGGAGTGCGCAAGCACCTCGCGGACAAGACGGCATCGAAGA
>DAIEHO010000310.1 GCA_027353565.1 Propionibacteriaceae bacterium | reverse complement strand
CGTCGTAGACCGCGTAGTCCATGACGGTCTCGCCGCTCGGTCCGACGGGATCGAGCTGCTTGACCCCCCCGAACCGCGACCCCATGCCCGCGGCCAGCACCACCAGATCCGTCACGCGCACCATCCTGCATCACGCGACCTGCCCCGTGGCGCAGCAGCCCCTGTTACCGATGACGACGACCGGCTCCCACGACGCCCCCCACCGAGTGCTGCTCGTTCGCTGCCGCGTAATGTCCCCGTGGAACCTCAGGCTCTCAGCCCGAGGTCCGGACCGGAGGGCTTCGTGAACGACATCGAGCGTGCGGACCAGATACGACGCTTCGTCGACGAGGTGTGGAACAGCCGCAGCTACGAGGCGGCGGGCGACCTCTACGGCGAGGCCTACACGAGCCCGTACGGCACGGGCCCGTCGGCGAAGGCGGCGGGGATCCGCCTGAGCCACCAGGCCTTCCCCGACGACATGCGCGTCGACATCGAGGACCTGATCATCACCGGCGACACGGCCGTCCTGCGGTTCACGCTGCGCGGCACGGACCGCGGCGGATATGCGGGGCATGCACCCACCGGACGGACGGTCGAGGAGTGGGCCATCAACATCATGCGGTTCGAGAACGACCGGGTCGTCAGCGAGTGGATGGGCGCTGACAAGCTCGGACTCTTCATCCAGCTGGGCATCGTCGAGGATCCCTGGCCGAAGCCCAGCACGTCGTAGACCCGTTCGGTCGTCACAGCCACCTGCGACCGGCCGACCCTCGCAGGCCGACCAGTGGCCGACGCTCAGTAGTAGTACGGGAACGCGGACCAGTCGGGTCGGCGCTTCTCGAGGAACGCGTCGCGGCCCTCAGCGGCCTCGTCGGTCATGTAGGCGAGGCGGGTGGCCTCACCGGCGAACACCTGCTGGCCCACCATGCCGTCGTCGATGGCGTTGAACGCGTACTTGAGCATCCGTATCGCCGTCGGCGACTTCTCGCAGATCATCCGTGCCCAGTCGAGGCCGACCGTCTCCAGCTGCTCGTGCGGTACGACCGCGTTGACGGTGCCCATCGCGTACGCCTCGGCCGCGTCGTAGCTCTGGCCGAGGAAGAAGATCTGCCGGGCGAACTTCTGTCCGACCTGGCGCGCAAGGTAGGCGGAGCCGAAGCCTGCGTCGAAGGAGCCGACGTCGGCATCGGTCTGCTTGAACATCGCGTGCTCGGCCGACGCGATCGTCAGGTCGCAGACAACGTGGAGCGAGTGGCCGCCCCCGGCCGCCCAGCCGCCGACCAGGGCGATGACCGGCTTGGGCATGAAGCGGATCTGACGCTGCACCTCGAGGATGTGCAGGCGGCCCAGCTTGGCCGGGTCGACGTCCCCGGCAGTGTCGCCCTCGGCGTACTGGTAGCCGGCCCGGCCGCGGATCCGCTGGTCGCCTCCGGAGCAGAACGACCAGCCCCCGTCCTTGGGCGACGGCCCGTTGCCGGTGAGCAGGATGCAGCCGACATCGGACGCGGCTCGCGCGTGGTCGAACGCGACCAGCAGCTCGTCGACCGTGTGGGGCCGGAACGCGTTGCGCACCTCCGGCCGGTCCAACGCGATCCGTACGGCCGGTACGGACCTGGCGCGGTGATAGGTGATGTCGGTGAACTCGAAGCCCGACACGGGCTCCCACAGGTCCGGCTGGAACGGATTCACGCGACCACCGTAGCGGCTGGCGTGCAGGCGGGGCCGTCACCTCCTGTCGGGAGCGGCCATCAGCCGCGTCGGGGCTGGACGTCGCTCAGAGCACCGCACGTGCGTCGTCGGGATTGTTCGTGATCACCGCGTCGGCACCGAGGTCCGCGAGGCGGCGGACCATGTCGGGGCTGTCGACGGTCCAGACGTTGATCGCGAGTCCGAGCGCGTGGCAGCGCTCGATCGTCTCGGGCACGAACTGCACGTACTTCCAGTGCGGATGCAGCGCCGCCACGTCGAGGCGCTGGGCATAGTCCCAGGGCTCCGCGAGCACGTCGGAGAAGAGCAGCCCGACCCGGCTCGGCTGTGACGACCGCGCGAGCTGGGTGGCGCTGATGTGGTTGAACGACGAGTAGATGACCCGCTCCGCCATACCGGCGGCCTCGACGATCGCCAGTACCGCCTGCTCGAGGCCCGGGTACGGTTCCACGCTGTTCTTGAGCTCGATGTTGACGTCCATGCCGGTCGGCCCGACGAGGTCGAGGACCTGCTCCAGCGTCGGTACGGTCTCACCCTGGTAGCCCGAGCGGTCGTTGCTCGCGTCGAAGGTCTTGATCTCGCGGAGCGTTCGGGCACCGACCGGCCCCCTGCCGGTCGTCGTGCGGTCCAGCGTCTCGTCGTGGATCACCACGACGCGCCCGTCGGCAGTCAGCTGTACGTCGAGCTCCACCCCATCGGCGCCCAGCTCGTGCGCGAGCCGGAACGCGGCCAACGTGTTCTCAGGCGCCTTCGCACTCGCCCCCCGATGTGCCCACACCGTTGTCATGGCTCCATTGTCGCCGGGCAAGCGGCCTGACGACCCCACCGTCGACGAGTGTCCGGTCGTTGTTCACACAGACCGGTCCCGGACGCCCTGGGGGTGCCATGCGTGCCCCCGGTCGCGGCCCCACCCGCGCGGTCCACCAGGGCTCTCAGCGGCGCAGCCCCCGAGGGTGCACCCCCGCGTGGCCCCCTCTCCTGCTCGGCTCTTCGTTTCCCCCGTCTTCCTGCCAGGATGGAGGGGCTGAAAGGACGACCGATGACCCCCAACCCCCCCACCCCCCGCCCCCCCCCCGCCAA
>DAIEHO010000302.1 GCA_027353565.1 Propionibacteriaceae bacterium | reverse complement strand
TCGGTCTGGTCGGCCTGGGCGTCACCGGCGTACATCTCGTGACGGGGTTGGGAGTTCCGTGTCCCTTCCGAGCGCTCACCGGGTGGCTCTGCCCCCTCTGTGGCGGCACCCACATGGCCGAGGCGCTCCTGCGTGGCGACGTGCTCGCGGCCTGGCTCGCGAACCCCTTGGCGCTCATCGTCTCGGCCCTCATCGGGATCCGCTCTGCAGGCTTGGTGGTCGAGCTCGTCCGGGACCCATCGGCTCCGGCCCGGCGGTGGCTGCCCGCCCCTTGGCGCAGGCACGCGTTCGCCACGATCGTGGTCGTCTCCATCGCGTACGTGCTCGTCAGGAACCTGCTTCCGCTCGGATGAGGCGATGCACCGCGGCCGCAGGCCCGGGACGGCAGACACGCCGTAGCGTCGGCGTGCCCATTGACTTGTGGTCGATCCCGAGGCAAGATCACTACATCTAGTGGTTACACAGATGTAGTTATCCCAGGGGTAGAGGTAATCATCCACAGGATGTGCGCACCTCGTCCACAGGCCCATCCACACCGCAGGGAGGAGACAGGCGATGTTCTGCCCGTACTGCAAGCACACGGACTCGCGCGTCCTGGACTCTCGCGTCGCGGAGGATGGGGCCAGCATCCGCCGTCGGAGGCAGTGTCCCGCCTGCGAGCGGCGGTTCACGACCGTCGAGCAGACTCAGCTCGTCGTCGTGAAGCGATCAGGCGTCGTGGAGCCCTTCGCCCGAGACAAGGTCATCGCGGGCGTCCGCAAGGCCTGCAAAGGTCGTCCGGTCAGCGAGGACGACCTCGCGCGCCTCGGCCAGCAGGTGGAGGACGCCCTGAGGGCGTGTGGTCAGGCCGAGATCAACGCCGAGGACATCGGCGTCGCGATCCTGCCACCGCTGCGACGGCTCGACGCTGTGGCGTACCTCAGGTTCGCGTCCGTCTACCGCCACTACGACACCGTCGACGACTTCGAGCTGGCCATCGCGGAGCTTCGTGAAGGCATGTCCACCGTCTGATCGAACTGTCAGACCCCAGAGCAAGACTCACCCTACGAACAGGATTTACGGGCCTTCACGGCCAGTCAGAGAGGCGATCATGACCGAGACGACCACCAGGTCCAGGGCACGCAACAAGGGCAACGGGCTCACGATAGAGCGCGTGTACACCACGCCCGGCGTGCACCCGTACGACGAGGTCACGTGGGAGCGCCGCGACGTGGTCCAGACGAACTGGAAGACGGGGGAGACCGTCTTCGAGCAGCGCGGCGTCGAGTTCCCGTCGACCTGGAGCGTCAACGCGTCGACGATCGTCACGACGAAGTACTTCCGCGGCGCACTGGGTACAGAGCAGCGCGAGTCGAGCCTGCGCCAGCTCATCGACCGGGTCGTGAAGAAGTACCGCGCGGCGGGCGAGGACAGCGACTACTTCGCCACTCCCGCCGACGCGGAGACGTTCGAGCACGAGCTCACGTACATGCTGCTGAACCAGGTGTTCTCGTTCAACTCCCCGGTGTGGTTCAACGTCGGCACGGCGAGCCCGCAGCAGGTCAGCGCCTGCTTCATCCTCTCTGTGGACGACTCGATCGACTCCATCCTGAACTGGTACCGCGAGGAGGGCTTCATCTTCAAGGGCGGCTCCGGTGCCGGCCTCAACCTGTCGCGGATCCGGTCGAGCAAGGAGCTGCTGTCCAGCGGCGGCACGGCCTCGGGGCCGGTGTCGTTCATGCGGGGCGCCGACGCGTCGGCCGGCACCATCAAGTCGGGTGGCGCCACGCGACGTGCCGCGAAGATGGTCGTCCTCGACATCGACCACCCGGACATCGAAGAGTTCGTCATGACGAAGGCGCGCGAGGAGGACAAGATCCGTGCCCTGCGCGACGCCGGCTTCGACATGGACCTCGGCGGTGCCGACATCGCGAGCGTCCAGTACCAGAACGCCAACAACTCGGTCCGCGTGTCCGACGAGTTCATGCGCGCTGTCGAGGACGGGAGCCAGTTCGGTCTGAGGGCCCGGATGGACGGACGCGTGATGGAGACCGTCGACGCTCGCGGCCTGTTCCGCAAGGTCGCCGAGGCGGCGTGGCTGTGCGCCGATCCGGGGATCCAGTACGACGACACGATCAACGACTGGCACACGAACCCGGAGTCCGGCCGTATCACCGCGTCGAACCCGTGCTCGGAGTACATGAGCCTCGACAACAGCTCCTGCAACCTGGCGTCACTCAACCTCATGAAGTTCCTCCGCGACGACGACACGTTCGACACCGAGAAGTTCGTCAAGGTCGTCGAGCTCGTCATCACCGCGATGGACATCTCGATCACGTTCGCGGACTTCCCGACAGAGAAGATCACCGAGACGACGCGCGACTTCCGTCAGCTGGGCATCGGCTACGCCAACCTGGGCGCCTTGCTGATGGCGATCGGGCTGGGGTACGACTCCGAGGCGGGCCGTGCGCTCGCCGCGTCCATCACGTCCCTCATGACGGGTGCCGCGTACCGTCGCTCGGCCGAGCTGGCCGCCGTCGTCGGCACGTACAACGGCTACGCCCGCAACGCAGACGCCCACCAGCGCGTGATGCGCAAGCACCAGGCGGCGAACGACGAGCTCCGTACGACGAGCTCGGGCATCGACGTCGCGATCCACAAGGTCGCGACCCGCGAGTGGAACCAGGTGGTCAGCCTCGGCGCCA
>DAIEHO010000011.1 GCA_027353565.1 Propionibacteriaceae bacterium | reverse complement strand
AGATGGCGATCGACGACCTTCTGGCCTTCCGCGACAGGCTTCAGATCCCCATCAGCTCCGAGGTGCTCGAGGAGAACCCGTACCTGCCGCCGTACTTCAACCCGGGTCCGGACGACGAGCGGATCAAGTACGCCAACGAGCGCCGCAGGGCACTGGGCGGGAACCTCCCCGAGCGTCGGAACTCGCCGAAGAAGCTGAAGCTCCCGGACGCGAGCGCGTACGAGGGGGTCAGGAAGGGCTCCGGCAACCAGCCCGTCGCGACCACCATGGCGTTCGTCCGCATGCTCAAGGACATGATCCGCGACAAGGAGTTCGGCGCTCACGTCGTGCCGATCATCCCCGACGAGGCCCGTACCTTCGGTATGGACTCCTTCTTCCCGACCTTGAAGATCTACAACCCGCACGGCCAGAACTACACGCCGGTCGACGACGAGCTGATGCTCGCGTACCGGGAGTCGACCGCCGGGCAGATCTATCACACGGGCATCAACGAAGCCGGTTCGGTGGCGGCGTTCACCGCGGCCGGCAGCGCTTACGCGACGCACGGCGTGCCGATGGTCCCCGTGTACGTCTTCTACTCGATGTTCGGGTTCCAGCGCACGGGCGACTTCATCTGGGCCGCCGCCGACCAGCTGGCGCGTGGCTTCCTCATCGGCGCCACGGCGGGCAAGACGACGCTGACCGGCGAGGGCACTCAGCACATGGACGGCCACTCGCCGCTCCTGGCACTGAGCAACCCCGCGGTGAAGCACTACGACCCGGCCTACGCCTACGAGATGGCGCACATCATGTCGTACGGGCTGGAGCGGATGTACGGAGACAACCCGGAGGACGTCATCTTCTACATCACCGTCTACAACGAGCCGAAGGCCCAGCCGGCGGAGCCGGAGAACGTCGACGTCGAGGGCATCCGCAAGGGGATGTACCTGCTCAGGGAAGGCTCGACCGAGGGTCTGGGTGCGGACGCGCCGCGCGCCCAGCTGTTGGCCTCGGGCGTCGGCGTCCCGTGGGTCCTCGAGGCCCAGGAGCTCTTGCGCCAGGACTTCGGGATCGTCGCCGACGTGTGGAGCGTGACGAGCTGGAACGAGCTCGGCCGTGACGCGATCGCCGCGGAGAAGGCGAACTACGACGACGGCGGGGATCGGGTCCCGTTCGTCACGGCGAAGCTCACCGGACGTCCCGGCGTCGTCGTCGCTGTCTCGGACTACATGACAGAGGTCCAGAACCAGATCGCGAACTACGTGCCCGGCTCGTTCCGAGCGCTGGGTGCCGACGGCTTCGGCTTCTCGGACACCCGTGCGGCGGCTCGTCGCTTCCTGAAGATCGACGGTCCGTCAATCGCGGTGGCTGTGCTGCGAGAGCTGGCCGAGGTTGGCGACGTGTCTCGTGACCTGGCCAACGAGGCGTACGCCAGGTACCAGATCGACAACGTCACCGCCGGCAGCTCCGGCTCGGTGGGCGGCGACTCCTAAAACAGCCATGGTTACGGAAAACACTTCGGTGAAGGGGATCCTCAACCTGGCTCCTGGACTTGTGGTCCAGGAGCTGGGGTGGGATGCCGACGTCGACGAGGACTTCCGCAGCGAAGTCATGGACGCGGTCGACGGTGATCTGGTCGAAGAGACCGACGATGCCGTCGACGTCGTCCTGCTGTGGTGGCGCTCCGAGGACGGGGATGTGGTCGACGGGCTTTTCGACGGGCTGCGCGACCTGTCGAGCAGCGGCGTGCTCTGGCTGTTGACCCCACGGGTCGGCAAGCCCGGGCATGTGGCACAGGCAGACCTCCAGGAGGGTGCCGTCACTGCGGGCCTGGCGCTGACCAGCTCGGTGTCCGTGTCCAAGGCCTGGTCCTGCCACAAGCTCGTCCGGCCCAAGGGCGTACGGCGCTGACGCGGTCCCGACGGGCTGATGCCGTGCTTCACGGGTCATCAGGTCACCGCTGAAGGCTCCTGCGTGTTCCGTGTGTCGTCAGGTCTTGGGCTCCAACGTCCCGTACTTCTGAGAGTGCGCGCGGGGGAGCGTCGCCATCGTCGGCGGCCCTCTATGACCCCCACAGCGCTCACCTCGACGTCAGGCGGTTGGTCACACCGGTCCCGAGGGTCTGGCAGAATTGTCCGAGCGCCGAGAGGCGCGGTACGGGCGCATAGCTCAGTTGGTTAGAGCACTTCCCTTACAAGGAAGGGGTCGAGGGTTCGAGTCCCCCTGCGCCCACCCGCACTTGACTAGGGCAAATCTCTGCTGAGGTCTCTCGCCGGATGCTACTCGTGCACTGGGTGCAATATCGACCGCGTTCGGTCCTGGTACGGGAGCAGACCGGGGCCGGGCTGCTGGGGTCGGCCGTTCAGACACCTCGCAGCGGCTGTTCTCAGCGCGTCCACCGGCTTTCGGAGCCCGTCTGCCGGTGCCGCGCGTACCGGCACCGGAATCGTCCTCTTCAACCTCTGGAACTCCCGCTGAAGATGCTGCGGCCTTCCGCCAGATCCCGGAAGTTGTCGCGGCGCAAGCCGAGTCCGGCCTCCCGCGCCCATCATTCGTCCTCGTCGACGACGTGGCCGCCAGCAGCTACGACTCTCCTGACGGCGGCTGCCAGTTCGCTCCTGCGACATGTGCGGAAGACCGTGTGCTCCACGAACACATCGTTGGCATCGGGCCACCGAGACCTTGGTGATCCTTTGTGGTTGGCTCGGGCGACCCCTGCGAGTGCCATGCTGGACTGCATGAAAGCACGTGGTGCTTCATTCGTACTCCTGGTACTGGCGTCGGTCGTGCTCACAGCGTGCGTCCCGGGTCCCAACGTGGCGGCCACGAATGGCCCTGAGTCCGCAGGGTTCTGGTTGGGACTCTGGCAAGGACTCATCTGCCCGATCACGTTCGTCGTGTCGCTGTTCAATCACGGGGTGAGCATCTACGAGGTCCACAATGACGGAGCCTGGTACAACTTCGGCTTTCTCATAGGGGCGTCGATGGTGCTCGGAGGTGGAGGAGCCGGTGGCGCTCGCTCCGCGCGTCGTCGCTCCCCGAAGTAGCCCAGAAGAGGTCCGGCACAGAGCTCATCGGCTCCCATGGTCACCAGGACGCTCCGTTTGCGCACCGCGGTCCGCGGCGACTCAGGACGTCCCCTCGGGCTTGGGCGGGTCCGGCCGATGCCGCAGGCCGGCCGGGGCTTGCTGGTCGGTCCCAGCGAGGGTACAAGTGACTCATGGATGCACCGCGGGACATGCTTGCAGGGCGCGTGGCGGTCGTCACCGGTTCATCGCGCGGGCTTGGCTTCGCGATGGCCCGTGTGCTGGGTGGTCACGGCGCGTCGGTGGTGCTGGCGTCCAGGTCGGACGTCGATCTCGCGGCCGCCGTCGATCGGTTGCGCACCGAGGGCATGGAGGCGTCCGGACGCCGCTGCGACATGGCCGAGCTCGCGGATGTCGAAGCGCTGCGTGATGAGGCACTCGCGCACGGCACCCTCGACATCTGGGTCAACAACGCCGGCGCCTCCGGCGTCTACGGACCCACGGCGTCCACGCCGGTCGAGGATTTCACGAGGGTCGTGCGCACGAACATCCTCGGCACGTTCCACGGGTCGCGGGTCGCGCTGCCGGTGTTCCTCGGCCAGGGCCACGGTGACCTCGTGAACGTCTACGGCCAGGGTGACCAGGGGCCGGTGGCGCTGCAGAACGCCTACGCATCGAGCAAGCGCTGGGTCCGGCAGTTCACCGAAACGCTGCGTGCCGAGACCAAGGGCAGCGGCGTCCGGGTGCACGGCATGAACCCTGGCCTGGTGATCACCGACATGTTGGGGAGCGTCACGTCACAGGCGGGGTACGAGCAGCGCCTCGGCGGGCTGCAGGTGGTCGTCGGCCTGTGGGGTCAGACCCCGGAAGTCGCCGCACAACCCCTGCTGCGCCTCGTCACCTCCGATGCCACCGAGTTCCGCGACCTCACCAAAGCGACCTTGGTGGGACGGGGTCTACGCAGTGTGCTGACCGGACGCCTTCGCCGCCGCAACCGGATGCCCATGAATGTCACAGTCCTTGACGCGCACCACTGAATGGCCCCGCCGGTCAGACGCGCGAGGATCAACCGGAGCTCCACCCGAACGGCGCCAACTCCGGATCTTCGACGTGGGCCAAGAAATGCGGTACGCCAGTCCCGCAGTGAACGTCCGCACAGCCACCACGGCAGGCTGGTCTGTCGAGACGGGCTCCTCAGGCCCCGTGCGACTCGTGGCCTTGCCAGGTTGTCAGGCGCGCGCGGTTGCCCTGCGGGTCGGCGAGCACCCAGAATGCGGGCGCGGCGGTGGCGTCGATGAGTTCGCCGCCGGCCTGGATCGCGGCGGCGATGCGGTCCTGGACCACTTCGGGCGGGATGCGCAGGTCGAGGTGCCAGCGTTGCCGCGGAACGTCGTGGGCTTCGGTGGGCTGGAACCAGATCGTCGGCCGACGCCCGGTGGCGTCGCGGATCTGGATCTCCCCCCAGGCCACGACCGTGTCGTAGCCGAGCAGGGCCGCCCAGAACGGCCTGACTTGTTCCGCGTCGGCCGAATCGAGGCCGAGCTCGAGCACGCTGGTGCGCTCCGGGTGCGGCGTGGCCCCGGCGGCCAGGGCCAGCTCACTGATGGTCCGGGCCAGCGCCACGTCGCGCAAGGTCACCCCACCGACGTCGTGACTGCTCAGCCTGACGTCGAGCCGCCCGTAGGCCAGGTCGAGGTCGGGATGGTGGCCCATCTCCTCGGCGGCCAGCGTGATGGCATCGACGAGCTTGACCGCGGTGACGAAGTCGTCGGTGTCAAAGCTGGCGTGCAGCCGGTCGATCAGCATCCGCCAGTCGGACAGCTGTTCGCTGACCAACTCCAGCTCGGTCAGCGTCCGCTTCGGGTCGGGCGGGGTCTCGGACTTGTCGCTCACTCACGTCACCTTCTGTCCGATCGGCGGGGGTTGCAGACGACTTCCCAGGGCAAGCCGTCACTGTCACCGATTCTGCACGGGCCACCGAAACGCCCCCCGCATGGTTCGAGGTCGACAGCGTCGACCAGTCCAGCAGGGGCGTCATCCGGCTGCGCGCCGACCTCATCCCGTTGCCCGACGGTGGCGCCCGCCGGGTCCGAGTATGCGGCTACTGCTTGGCGTCGACCGCACAGCACGTACAGGGCTACTGCCTCGTGCCGGCCGCCACGGGGCTCCCGCCTTGTCAGGCAATCAGGGACTGGGTGCCAAGCACGATGGCGAGTTCGAGTCGCTGGGCGTCGTCAGTGCCCGGTTCGGCTGTGTAGATCATGATCCGCAGGTCGTCGCCGGCCACGACCAGGGTGTCGCATTCGAGGGCGATCGGCCCAACCGTCGGATGCGCGATGACCTTATGTCGTGACGGGTCAGGTGGGACGGGGCCGGGGGACACCTCCCAGAGTTCGGCGAACTGGGTGCTTGCGACACGAAGGTCGCTGATGAGCCGTCGGAGGCTGGTGTCCTGCGGGTAGCGTGCTGCGGTCATGCGCAGGTCGGCTACCAAACGCGCGACCTGGTCGGTGTGTTCCTCGGCGGTTTGCAGGGCACGGGAACCACTGCCCATGAGGTTGCGCCAGACGCCGTTGCGGTCGTTTCCTTTCAGGACGGACGTTTCTCCCATGAGCGCGTCGTAAGGCGCGTTCGCGACGATGAGGTTCCACGCGGCGTCGTAGACCACAAGGGGGACGCCCGCGAGGCGGTCGAGGAGTCGCTGCACGCCGGGTGTGATCCGGGTAGGAACGACTCCGGGGCCGGGCGGGGACAGACCCGCGAGACGGAACAGGAGCTCGCGCTCCGTGTCATAGAGCCGCAGGCTCCGCGCGAGCGCCTCGACGA
>DAIEHO010000260.1 GCA_027353565.1 Propionibacteriaceae bacterium | reverse complement strand
CACACCAAAGAGTGCGAGATGGTCCTCGAGCACGTCCAGGAGTTCCTGGACAACGAGCTCGACTCGGCCACGGAGGAAGCCGTCCGTGCGCACATCGCCATCTGTGAGCCGTGCCTCGACCAAGCCGAGGTCTGGATGGCCGTCAAGACGCTCGTCAAGCGGGCCTGCACGGCGGATCCGGCGCCGGAGACGGTCGTGAGCCGCGTCTCGTTGCGGGTCTCCAGCCTGCGCATCGAGAAGCGCGCCTGAACCGGAGCATCACGAAGCCCTCGTCCGTGGACGAGGGCTTCGACGTTCCTGTACTCAGGCGTTAGGACGCTTGCCGTGGTTGGCGGCGTTCTTCTTGCGAGCGCGACGCTTTCGTCCACCCTTGCCCATGCTGGTCTCCTCAGGTCTCCACCCTCGCCGAACTGCGTGGGCACGAACGCTCATTCTGCCACGGGGGATGCCGGAGCCACCAACCGTGAGTCGGTACAGTGACACGCATGCTCTCCTTGGCCCAGGTCGTCGCTGACCACACCGATCTCGGCCCCGCGGATGTCGCGATCCTCACGGAGATCGTGAGCGAGTGGCACCTGCTGGCGGATCTGAGCTTCTCGGACCTCATCTGCTGGGTCCCCGGGACCGACGACAACGAGTTCTGGGCGGCCGCCCAGATCCGCCCAGCCACCGGTCCGACCGCGCTCGAGGATGACGTCGTCGGCGAGGTCATCAGCTACGACCCGGAGCACCTCGTCACGGAGGCGTACCTCTCGGAGGTCGTCTGCGAAGCCGGCGACAACAAGCTCCAGGCCGGGGTCCCGGTCGACGTCTGGGCGATCCCGGTCGTACGCGACGGGCGCTGCCTGGCTGTCATCGAGCGGCACACCAACCAGATGGGGGTACGGGCTCCGGGCGCCCTCGAGGACAACTACCGCGAGATCGCGGACATCCTCACCGACATGCTCTGGCGCGGCGACTTCCCGTACACGTCAGGCAAGTCGTCCCAGCGCGCCCTCGCGTCCGGGGTCCCTCGGATCGGGGAGGGGATCATCCGGCTCAACGAGGACGGGGTCGTGTCGTACGCCTCCCCCAACGCGGTCTCGGCCTACCGACGTCTGGGTCTCCAGGGCGACCTCGTGGGCGAGGACATCGCGCAGCTCACGTCGACGCTCATGGTCGGGGCAGAGCCCACCGACGAGTCCCCCACGAAGGTGATCAGCCAGCAGATCCCGGCGACGGTCGAGGTCGAGACCGACCGTGGGTCGATCACCGTCAAGGTCGTGCCTCTGACCGACGAGAACGGACCGATCGGCACGTTGCTGGTCTGCCGCGACACGACCGAGCTGAGGCGCCGCGAGAGGCAGCTCGTCACCAAGGACGCGACGATCCGCGAGATCCACCACCGCGTCAAGAACAACCTCCAGACCGTGGCCGCGCTGCTGAGGCTGCAGGCGCGCCGGATCCAGTCCGAGGAGGGCGTCACCGCGCTGCACCACGCGATGTCGCGAGTACAGGCCATCGCCATCGTGCACGAGATCCTGTCGCAGACGTTCGACGGTCGCGTGGAGTTCGACGACGTCATGGACCGGCTGCTGCGCCACGTCGGTGACGTGGCGGCCTCACGGGGGAAGGTGAACGCACGGCGCAACGGGACGTTCGGCGAGATCGCCGCGGCCGCGGCCACGAGCCTGAGCCTGGTACTGACCGAGCTGTGCCAGAACGCCATCGAGCACGGATTCGAGTCGGGGTCCGGCGAGGTGGTCGTCACGCCGCTGCGGCGGGGCTCGACGCTACGGATCGAGGTCACGGACAACGGTCGCGGGCTTCCTGACGACTTCGACCCGGCCAACACGTCCAGCCTGGGACTGTCGATCGTCGAGACGCTCGTCTCGGACCTGCACGGCCAGTTCGAGCTGGGACCCAACCCCGACGGCCCAGGGGCGCGTGCGGTGGTCGAGGTGCCGGTCGGCAAGGCCTAGCGACCGGAGGGTTCGCTCGACGGGTTGTGGGGCGCGCTCCGGGACGGCACGGCGGTGGCCCGCCCCGCGCGATGCCGATGGGCTGGATCAGCCGGCGCGCATGCGGGACCGGGCGGCTCGACGCTTCAGCGCCCGACGCTCGTCCTCGCTCATGCCTCCCCAGACGCCATGGTCCTGCCCTGCGTCCAGTGCCCATTGCAGGCAGCGGTCTCGTACCTCGCAGCGCGCGCACACCCGTTTCGCATCCTCGATCTGGAGCAGCGCGGGACCCGTGTTGCCGATCGGGAAGAACAGCTCGGGGTCTTCCGTGAGACAGGCAGCCCTGTCACGCCAGTCCATTCGGGTGAAGCTCCTTGTGCTAGTAACGGCTCCGTTGGGGAAGACTACCGACCGGTAAGCACCCGGGGAGCCTCAAAACCACCATAGTTTAGGGTTCAGGCGAAAGAAGTCGTTATCGAGACGGTGTCTGACCACTCTGTGGGATTCACAGGATCGAAATCATGAGACGAGGAGCTTCGATGAGCGTGCCCGAGCGCCGGCACCCGGTGTCACGGCCCATCCCGTTGAGCGTGGCAGCCCTCCTCACGGGCGTGTTCGCCCTAGTCGTCGTCGGGTTGGCCGTCGGCTCGGCGGTACAGCCCCACGGGCGGTTCTCGATCGGGGTCGGGGTCATGCTTCTCCTGTACGGAGCGTTGCTGGGCTGGATCTCGGTCACCACGTGGCGTCAGCGGTTCTACATCCGCGGCGCTCTCGTCGGCAGCGCACTCCTCAACCTCGCCGTCGCCGTGAGCTCGCTGCCATCCAACGTTCCGCTCTGGAGCGTCGTTGCGGCGCTGAGCGCGGTGATCACGGTGTGCGGTGTCCTGCCGAGCACCACCCATGCCCTCAGACGATCACGCGGAGGCGTCGACGACGACCTCCCGGAGGTCTAGGAGCGTCCGTCACTCGTCGTCCTCCGGGCGCGCCAGCCATGTGGCGAGTCGGTCGACGGGAGTCTCGAACTCGGGGTGCAGGTCGACGAAGGTCCGGAGCTCCTCGGCGAGCCACGCGAGCGTCACCGTCTCCTCGCCGCGGCGCCGGTCCAGCTCCTCGATGCCGCGGTCGGTGTCGTACACCTAGGAGTCCTGTCCGCCCAGGGCGGCCTTGACGAGCGCAGCCTCCTGCTCCTCGTGCAGGTGGTGCGAGCCGACCGAGGGGGCCGACGACTCGGCCCTGGTGAACGGCGTCATGACGAGGTCGTAGTCGGGCAGCACTGCCTTGATCGCCGCAGGCAGGTTGCGCTCCATGTACCACCAGGAGCCCTGGTTCGACGGCTCGTCCTGGGCGAACCGGACGTCCGTGACGTGACGGTAGCGCTCGAGGATCGCGGCGAGCTCCTTCGTCGGCAGCGGGTACAGCCGCTCGAGCGGGATGATCGCCACCTGTCCCTGCAGCCCGTACTTCTCGCGGGCGGCCACGAGCTCCCAGCGGATCTTGCCGGAGCACAGCACCAGGCGGGTCACGGACGTCGGGTCGGTGATCGTCGGGTCGTCCATCGCCGGCTGCCAGCTGCCGTTCGTGATGTCCGACGGCATCGACATCGCGAGCTTGTTGCGCAGCATCGACTTGGGGGTGATGATCGCGAGCGGGCGGTGCCAGTTCACGTACGCATGCGTGCGGAGCAGGTGGAAGTAGCTCGCCGGGGTGGACGGCTGGCACACAGCGAGCGCCCCCTCGGAGCACAGCTGCAGCCAGCGCTCGATGCGGGCGCTGGAGTGGTCGGGGCCCTGTCCCTCGTAGCCGTGGGGCAGCAGCAGCACGACCCCCGACTTCTGGGTCCACTTCGCCTGCCCGGCCGCGATGAACTCGTCGATGATCGTCTGAGCGCCGTTGGCGAAGTCGCCGAACTGGCCCTCCCAGCAGACCAGAGCCTCGGGAGCCGCGACGGAGTAGCCGTACTCGAATCCCATGGCCGCGTACTCGCTCAGCAGGGAGTCGTAGATGTCGAACGTGCCCTGCGACTCGGCAAGGTGCTGCAGGGGCACCCAGGAGTCGTTCGTACGGCGGTCGACCACGGCGGCGAACCGCTGCGAGAACGTCCCGCGTCGCGTGTCCTGCCCGGTCATGCGGACAGGGCGGCCCTCGATCAGCAGCGAGCCGACGGCGAGCGCCTCGGCGGTCGCCCAGTCCAGCGGGCCGGTACGGATCATCTGTGCGCGACGCTCGAGCTGGGGCAGCACCTTGGGGTGCACGGTGAAGCCTTCGGGGAACGCCGTCATGGCAGCGGCGACCCGTTCCATGACCTCTGGGCTGATGCTGGTGCCCACGCCCTTCCCGAGCTTCGACGGGTAGTACGGGACCTTCCGGTACTCCTCCTCCGCGGAGGCCTCGGCGGTCATCAAGCGGATCTCCTTGAAGACCGTCTCGAGCCGGATGCGGAACTTCTCGGCGTACTCGTCGGCGTCGTCCGTGGTGATGTCCCCACGGCCGATGAGCGCATCCGTGTAGATCTTGCGGGTCGATCGCTTGGCCTCGATGAGGTCGTACATCAGCGGCTGCGTGAAGCTCGGGTCGTCGCCCTCGTTGTGGCCGCGCTTGCGGTAGCACACAAGGTCGATGACGACGTCCTTCGCGAACCGCTGGCGGAACTCGAACGCCAGGCGCGCCACGCGTACGCACGCGTCCGGGTCGTCGCCGTTGACGTGGAAGACCGGTGCCTCGACGACCTTGGCCACATCCGTGCAGTACGTGGAGCTGCGGGACTCGAACGGGGCGGTGGTGAAGCCGACCTGGTTGTTGACGACGAGGTGGATCGTGCCGCCGGTCCTGTAGCCGCGCAGCTGCGACATCTGCAGCGTCTCGTACACGACGCCCTGCCCGGCGAACGCCGCGTCACCGTGGAGAAGTATCGGCAGCACGGGGAACGGGTGCTCGCTGGTGACGCGGTCCTGCTTGGCGCGGGCGATGCCCTCGACGACGGGGTCGACGGCCTCGAGGTGGGACGGGTTGGCCGCGACCGACGTGCGGATCCGGCTGCCCGCGGCGGACACGAACTCGCCCTCGGCGCCCAGGTGGTACTTCACGTCACCGGTGCCCTGGGTGCCGTACGGGTCCATGTTCCCTTCGAACTCGCGGAAGATCTGGCCGTACGACTTGCCGACGATGTTGGCGAGCACGTTGAGGCGCCCACGGTGCGGCATCCCGATGATGACCTCGCTCAGACCCGTGTCGGCGGCCTGCTCGCAGATCTCGTCGAGCGCGACGATCGTCGACTCGCCACCCTCGAGGGAGAAGCGCTTCTGGCCGATGAACTTCGTCTGGAGGAAGGTCTCGAAGATCTCGGACTCGTTCAGCTTGTCCATGATCCGCAGATGCTCGTCACGGCTGAGCGCCACGGGCGGCTGCTCGAGCTTGCCCTGCAGCCAGGTGCGCTGCTCGGGGTCGGTGATGTGCATGTACTCGACGCCCACGTGCCGGCAGTACGCGTCACGCAGGATCTCGAGCGCGTCGCGAAGCGTCATCGACGTCCGGGTCTTGCCACCGAGCGACCCGCATGGGAACGACCGGTCGAGGTCCCACAGCGTGAGCCCGTGCGTCTTCAGCGCGAGGTCCGGGTGGCTCCGCATCCGGTACGTCAGCGGGTCGACATCGGCCATGAGGTGGCCGAGCTGCCGGTACGACGCGATGAGCTCGAGGACACGTGCCTCCTTGTCGACGAGCTCGGGGGCACTTCCCACATAGATGTCGGTGTCCCACTCGAGAGGTGCGTACGGGATGCGCAGCGAGGTGAAGATGTCCTCGTAGAAGCCGCTCCTGCCGAGCAGGAGGTTCTCCATCGTGCGCAGGAACTCTCCCGACTGGGCCCCCTGGATCACGCGGTGGTCGTAGGTCGAGGTGAGCGTCATGATCTTCGACACGCCCATCTCGTTGAGGCGCTCGTGGCTCGCACCGAGGTAGCCCGGTGCGTACTCGATCGATCCCACCCCGAGGATGAGGCCCTGGCCGGACATGAGCCGGGGGATCGAGTGGTTCGTACCGATGCCGCCGGGGTTCGTCAGCGTCGCGGTCGTCCCGGCGAAGTCGTCGACGGTGAGCGTTCCCTTGCGCGCCTTCGAGACGACCTCCTCGTACGCGCTCCAGAACTGGCCGAACGTCAGCTGTTCGCAGCTGCGGATGTTCGGGACGAGGAGCTGACGGGTGCCGTCGGGCTTCGTCATGTCGATCGCGATGCCCAGGTTGATGGTGTCGGGCTCGACGAGCATGGGATGGGAGTCCACGACCTCGTACGCGACGTTCATCGCGGGGACCGCCTTGAGCGCCTGCACCATGGCCCAGCCGATGAGGTGCGTGAACGAGACCTTGCCACCGATCGTGCGGGCCAGGTGCGCGTTGATCATGATCCGGTGGTCGATGACGAGCTTCATCGGGATGGTGCGGACGCTGGTCGCCGTGGGCATCTGGAGGGAGATGTCCATGTTCTTGGCTGTACGCAGCGGGGCGCCGCGCAGCGGCTCCTTGGTGGGCTGGTCCTTGATGGGCGCCGGACGCTTCGAGAAGCTCGGGGGCTGGGCGGGGAGGTATGCCTGGCTGCCGGTTGCGAGGTCGGGCGACGACGTTGTCGGCGCAGGGCGCGACGTGGTTCCGGGAGCGCGTTGAGCCGGCGGTGCGGGTGGCCGCAGCTCGGGCGTCCGTCCGGGTGCCTGTGCGGGAGGCCGCTGCTCAGCCACCTCGGTGGGGGCGGGGGTCTGCGCTGAGGGAGCGGCCGCTGGAGGCGCCTGCTCGAGCCGCGGTGGCACGACAGGTGCCTGGGCGGGGGCGGGCACCGGGGTGGCCGGGCTCGCGGTGGACCCCGGCGTCACGGGCGCGGTTCCACCCTGCGCACGGAAGAAGTCTGCCCACGTGGCGTCGACGGAGGACGGGTCGGCCTCGTACCGCTCGTACATCTCCTCGATGAGCCAGTCGTTGGCGCCGAAGTCCTGCGCCGTCGCTGATACGTGCTGGTCGGGCTGAATGGCCACGATGCCCCTCGTTGTTCGTCGTCGTCGAGACCGGGTGATGAATCGCGGTCTGTCAACCCATGCTAGGCCACGCCACCAGATACTTCGATCTCAAGAGACTCATCTCCCGCTGGGTTGCGACCGGCGCGCCTCGTGATCGTCCACGCCTTCCAGCTCACGATGACCGTGAACACGAGGAGCAGCACGTTCCGGACCACGAGGTTCCCGACGGCCTGAGGCGTGCCGGTCCCGTAGACGATGTCGGAGTACTGCATCGGGTACACGATCTGGGTCAGGAAGGCGAGGACGCAGCCGCCGACGGCCCAAGCCACGGGCCAGCTGAGGGACGGCCGTGCGTCGCCGTCGGCGCCACCCACCAGCGCGGTCAGCGGGCCGCCCAGCCACAGGATGTACTGGGGGCTGAGCGACTTGTTGACGACGATCATGATGAGGATGATCGCGAGCATCACCGCGGCGACCGTACGCGGCGTGCGCGTCGTCGACCATGCGGCGCGGACGCCGATGATGATGGCCAGCAGGAACCCGACCCCCGTTGCGACGGTGGAGACCTCGAGAGCGAGGCCGACACCCGGACCCGTGATCTCGAACGCGTTGTACCTGGACAGCCCGACGACCCACTGGCGCGTGAGGCTTGCCGTGCGCAGCC
>DAIEHO010000253.1 GCA_027353565.1 Propionibacteriaceae bacterium | reverse complement strand
GAGCCATCAGTCAGCCGCCGCCAGCTGGGGCCTGCCGGAACCGCCGTCCATGACTGGCACGAGCAGGGGATCATCGGCGAGGGGGACGGAGCGATCACGTACAAGAACGCCGCTGCGTTCGTCGACGAGAAGGTCCGGGAGCAGATCCTGCGCGGCCTCGGCTACGTCGGCGTCCGCTGGCTCGCCCGCGAGCTCATGCCCCCCGGGCCGTGGTCGAGAGGGTCGCCCGAGCGCTCGGCGCGTAGATCCATCAAAGTGCTGGCTATCGGGGACGGCTTCCGCCGGTTCGGGAGCCCGTGCATCGAAGTGCATGTCATTCGTCCCGGATTCCCGCCTCACACCATGCATGTCGATGGATCGGCAAGGGGTGGATCGGCACGACCGGTCTGACAACCAGCACATTGACTGAGCGACTCCGCACTTCGCCTAGGCTCGGGCCATGGACGTCAGCTGGGATGAGGCTCTAGAGGCGTTCGAGGCCGCGGCACGGTGGTTCGTCACGACGGCGGCCGAGGTGGACGGCCGGTGGGACGCGCCGGGTCTGGGCGAGTGGGACGTACGGGCCCTGGTCGGCCACACGAGCCGCTCGCTCCGTACCGTCGAGGAGTACCTGGCGAAGCCGCCGGACCACGTCGAGATCGAGTCGGCTCCGCTCTACTACGCGGCGACACGAGCGATGGCTGCAGGACCCGGAGTGGCGCAGCGCGGACGAGATGCCGGGCAGGCGCTCGGCGACCGACCAGCCGCGGCCGTGGCTGAGCTCGCCGATCGGGTCGTCCCGCTCGTGCGGGGCTGTACCGGTGAGGAGCTGTGCACGACGATCGCCGGCGGGATGCGTCTTCGCGACTACCTGCCGACACGTACGTTCGAGCTGGCCGTCCACACCAGCGACCTGTGTGTGGCCCTGGGGCTACCGCTCTCGGTACCGGCGAGCGCTGCGCGACAGGCGCTGCAGCTCGTCACGGAGCTCGTCGTCGAGGACGGCCTCGCGGGCGACGCGCTCCTGGCGCTGACCGGTCGCGGCCCACTGCCGGGCGGCTTCTCGGTGATGTGAGCGACCGCCGGTCCGCCCGGCCCGCTGCAACCGCTCTGGCGCGGCGTGCGCCAAACAGGCCCCCTGGAGGCGGCCGCGGGAGTGTAATGCCGTACATGGCCAACACCCTTCCCGCAGTCTCCATCGCGGGGCTTCGCGTGAAGCGTGGCAAGGTGCAGGTGTTCGACGGCCTCGACCTCGACCTCACGGCCGGCCGCATCACCGGCCTCATGGGTCCGTCGGGCTGCGGCAAGTCGACGCTGATCCGCTGCGTCGTGGGCATCCAGAAGGTCCAGAGCGGCACGGTCACCGTCCTCGGCCTCCCCGCCGGCACGCCCGCGCTGCGCCGCCGCGTCTCGTACTCGTCCCAGCAGGCATCGGTCTACACCGACCTCAGCGTCGGTGAGAACGTCGCCTACTTCACCCGCCTGTACGGGCTGCCGGCGTCCGAGACCGACCGAGCCATCGACGCTGTGGGGCTCGCCGACCAGCGCAGCCAACGCGCCGACGACCTCTCGGGCGGCCAGCTCACGCGGACGTCGCTGGCGATCGCCCTGCTCGGCAAGCCGGAGCTCGTCGTGCTCGACGAGCCGACGGTCGGCCTCGACCCCGTGCTTCGCGCCGAGCTCTGGGGAATCTTCCGGGGACTCGCAGACCAGGGCATCTCGCTCATCGTCTCGAGCCATGTGATGGACGAGGCGAACCGTTGCGACGACCTGCTGCTGATGCGCGCGGGCCGGATCGTCGCGCACACCACGCCCGCGAACCTGCTCCTGGAGTCGGGCAGGACCGATCCCGACGAGGCCTTCCTCGAGCTGATCCGGCGCGACATCGCCAGCCCCCGGCACAGCCTCGACACGCCCAACGAGGCACCCGACACGGCACCGCGTCACGCCGAGGAGGATGCGCGATGAGACTCCTCGCCACGGCCGGACGCGTACTCAGCCAGCTGCGTCGCGACCCCCGTACGGTCGCCATGATGGCTCTGCTGCCGATGCTGCTCGTCGGGCTGTTCGCGTGGATCATGCCCGCGCGGCAGTTCGACCAGATCGGTCCGATGCTCATAGCGCTGTTCCCGTTCACGGTCATGTTCATCGTCACGAGCATCGCCACGCTGCGTGAACGCACCTCGGGGACTCTCGAACGGCTGCTCACCACCCCGCTGCGCAAGGCCGAGCTGCTGTTCGGGTACGAGATCGCGTTCGGGCTCGTCGCGGTGCTGCAGGCGGTCCTCGTCGTGACCTTCGCCGTGTACGTGTGCGGGCTGGACGTCCCCGGCAGCCTCTGGGTCGTCGGCGGGATGGCTGTGCTGAACGCCCTGATGGGCACGGCGCTGGGCCTGCTCGCCAGCGCCTTCGCCCGGACGGAGTTCCAGGCGGTGCAGTTCATGCCGGTCTTCGTGTTCCCGCAGATGGCGCTCGGCGGCGTGTTCATGCCGCGCGCCCAGATGCCCGACGTGCTCTCGGCGATCTCCGACTGGCTGCCGCTGTCGTACTCGATCGAAGCAGTACAGCGCGCGGCAACCAACGTCACCGGCTGGGACCTCGAACGTCCCCTGCTCATCCTGGTCGGCGTCACGCTGCTCGCCCTGCTGCTCGGCTCGCTCACGCTTCCCCGCCGCACGCCGTAGCCGCGACCGAGCAACCCCTCCCGATCGCGGAGGGACCTAGCCGATCGCGGAGAGAACCTGCCGGACCCGGGAGAGGACGTGGCCCGTCCGGGAGAGAACCTGGCCCGGCCCAGGGGAGCAACTACCCCGATGGAGAGACGCTGTCTCCGGGCCGGGGGCGGTCCCTGTACGTGCTGGGTGGGGTCCCGACCAGGCGGCTGAAGTCGCGGGTGAACTGGCTCTGGTCGTACCACCCGAGCTCCGCCGCGAGGCCGGCCAGCGGTCCGACGTACCCTGCATCCAGCGCGGTCATCGCGTCGTGCAGCCTGTACCGACGCAGGACCCACTTCGGGCTGGCGCCCACGTACCGCTGGAACAGTCGCTGGAGCGTCCTCGGCGACAGGCCGCACCTCGTGGCCAGCGCATCGACCCTTGTCACGTCAGGATCGCGCAGCGTGGCGAGCGCACCGGCCAACGTGTCGTACCCCTCATCAGCTACCGCGCCGACCTCCTGCACGTACCGGCACAGGTCGCCAGCCGCGACCTGGGCATCCAGGGGCAGACTGGCCAACGGCTCCGTGCCGCGGACCAGCTCCTCGGCCCGCACCACCCGATCC
>DAIEHO010000224.1 GCA_027353565.1 Propionibacteriaceae bacterium | reverse complement strand
AGGTGGGCGCTGACAAGGCCGAGCAGCAGAGCCGGAACGAGCAGGATGTGCACCATGTACAGCCGTGGCACGATGCTCGTCCCGGGGAACTGACCGCCGAACACGAAGAACTCGATCCACGTGCCGACGAGCGGGATCGAGCGGATGAGGCCGTCGACGAAACGCAGGCCGGTGCCCGACAGCAGGTCGTCGGGCAGCGAGTAGCCGGCGAAGCCCTCGACCAGCGCCATCGAGAGCAGGCCGATGCCGATGAGCCAGTTGATCTCACGGGGCTTGCGGAACGCGCCGGTGAAGAAGATGCGGAGCATGTGCACGGTCGCCGCGGCGACGAACAGCATGGCCGCCCAGTGGTGGACCTGGCGTACGAGCAGGCCGCCACGTACGTCGAAGGACAGCGTCAGCGTCGACTGGTACGCCTCGGACATCGGCACACCGCGCAGCAGCTGGTACGTGCCCGTGTAGTCGACCTCGGCCATGGACGGCTTGAACCAGATCGTCAGGAACACGCCCGTGAGCAGCAGGATGATGAACGAGTACAGCGCGATCTCGCCGAGCAGGAACGACCAGTGGTCGGGGAAGACCTTGCGCAGGTTGTGCTTGCTCAGCTTCGCGACGCCGACACGTTCGTCGAGCCAGCCGGCGGGCCCGCGGAGACCCGCGAGGGGCTGCTTCCCCGGGGGGGTCGAGACCTCGAGGGCCGGCGACTCCGAGGAGACAGTGGTGGGCTTCGCCATCAGTTGTCCCCGTTCTGGTAGTCGTGGGTGGAGTCGCGTTCGAAGTAGCTCGGACCCACAGGGACGGTGAAGTCACTGCGTGCGACCAGGTAGCCCTGGGAGTCCGTCGTGATCGGGAGCTGGGGCAGCGAGCGCGCGGCCGGGCCGAACACCACGACTCCCGAGTTGCCGAGGTCGAACGTCGACTGGTGGCACGGGCAGAGCAGGTGGTGGGTCTGGTGCTCCCACAGGCTGATCGGGCAGCCGACGTGGGTACAGATCTTGGAGTAGCAGAGGATGCCGTCCACCTGCCAGTCCTTGCGGGACTGCGGGATCTTGATGGTGGCCGGATCCATGCGGACGACGATGATCGCTGCCTTGGCGAGGGCGACGGCCCTGCCGGCAGGGTCGTTGTTGAGGTCCTGGATGTTCTCCGGTACCCCGTTGACCAGCTCGCCGACGGCCATGTCGGAAGCCTTGATCCGCTTGTACGTGACGTCGGTCACGAGGTGGACGCCCTCGGACCAGATCGTCTTCGCCAGCGTGGCGGCTATCGTTCCCGGCCCCGGCCAGGGACCCATGTCGAGCAGCGGGATCAGAGCGGGCAGCGCGAGTGAGGGCAGGGCGATCTTCAGCGTCGTACCGATGAGCTTGCGCCGTGGCAGGTCGCTCTGTGCGATGCCTTCGTTCATCTCGCCGAGGGCCTCGTCGCGGTCGGCCGTCGTTGAGCCCGCCGGGTGGCGCTCTTCGCTGATCTCGTGGTCGCCCATGATGAGGCGGGCCCACTGGACTGCGCCGATGCCGACGAGCAGGGTCGCGACGCCGCCGAGGAGCCCCAGCCAGAGGTTCTGTGCCTGTGCATGGAGCCCCGCGAAGTCGACGGCCCAGGTCTTCGGCATGAAGAAGTAGACGACGATGAAGCCGAGCGCGAGCAGGGGTACGGCGCCGAAGCACGCCGCGACCTGCCGCTCGGCACGACGCGACGCGTCCGGGTCGACGTCGACCCATCGCTCCACGTGCTCCGGGATCCCCGGGTCGGGAACGGGGTGTGTGTGCGTGACCTCGAGATCGGAGCTCATCGTGCCCGTGCTCCTCTCGAGGCGATCCAGAGGGCGAACCCGACGAGCCCGCCGATGCCGATGATCCACGCGGCGGCGCCCTCCGTCACAGGACCGACCCCGCCCAGGGTGTAGCCACCGGTGTCGGGGGACGAGTTCACGTCGGACAGGTAGGCGATGATCGTCTGGACGTCCTTGTCGGAGAGCTGGCTCGGGGAGAAGATCGGCATGTTCTGCGGACCCGTTCGTACCGCTTCCCAGATCTCCTGGTTGGTGACTCCGGTACCGCTGAGCGGCGGCGCGTAGTTCCCGTTGGACAACGCACCGCCCTTGCCCGCGTAGTTGTGGCACGCGGAGCAGTTCGTACGGAAGAGCTCGCCTCCCTTGGCGATCTGCTCGGCCGTCAAGCCGGACGTGTCGTACTGAGAGGCAGTCGGGATGCCGGGGCCGTTGCCCAGGGCGCCCACGTACTCGGCGACCGCCTTGATCTCGTCAGCGGAGAACGTGTTGGTGTTGCGGTTCGACTGCTGCTGCTGGCCGGCCCTCGGCATGCGACCGCTGGACATCTGGAACGACACCGCGGCGGCGCCCGAGTTCTGGATGTTCGGGCCGATGACGGTTCCGTTGACGGTCACGCCCTGGCCGTTCATGCCGTGGCAGGAGGAGCAGTTCGTGATGAAGATCTGCTGGCCCGTGCCCGCCTCGGTGGGAAGCGGTGACGCGTTGGAGACCGTGGGAGCCGCGATCGCGGAGACGCCGCCCATGACCACGAGTGCCGCCCCGATGAGGGCGGCGCGTCGGAGAGGCGACCTGCGGGTGCGTCGGCGCATGGGGCGGTCGCTCACTTGATCAGCTCCAGGAGGTAGATGACGAAGAACAAGATGACCCAGATCGCGTCGACGAAGTGCCAGTAGTACGAGACGACGATCGAGTTCACGAGCTGCTCGCGTGTGAACTGGCGCGTCATGTACGTGCGACCGATGAGCAGGAGGAACGCGATGAGGCCGCCGGTCACGTGCAGGGCGTGGAACCCCGTCGCCAGGAAGAAGAGCGAGCCGTAGACGTTCGACGAGATCGTCAGACCCTCGCTGAAGAGGTTGAAGTACTCCCAGACCTGACCGGACACGAAGACGGCGCCCATGAGGAACGTCAGGGTGTACCACTCGCGCATGCCCCACTTCATGACCTGGAACACGCTGCCCACCCGCGACGCGCGCTGGTGCTCCGCGGCATGGACGCCCAGCTGGCAGGTGACCGAGCTGAGGACGAGGATCACCGTGTTCACGGCTGCGTACGGGATGTTGAGCAGGCTGTGGCCGTACTGCCACAGCGACTGGGCGCCAGGAACCGCGGCCGCGTTGGTCACGTTGCGGATCGTGAAGTAGGCCGCGAAGAGGGCGGCGAAGAACATCAGCTCGCTCGCCAGCCACACGATCACACCGACCGCGACCATGTCCGGGCGGCCCGGCACGCCACGCAGTCGGGGCCCAGCGATGGGGTTCAGGGACTCCGCCGGTAAGGCATCGGCTGTCTGGGTGTTCGCCACGGCACATTATGAGCACAGGTAGGCATGGCGATGCCACCTCGGCGCGACATGTTACGCGGCGGATTCGGGAGTCCGTACAGCGGGGTACCCCCCGTGCATGATGTGCGCGTGCCGACCCGGACCCCGCATTCGCGACGCCCAGCAGCGACGTCCGGCCGCTGACGCTGCTCGGTCTGCTCCCGGACCGGCGGCGGAACGGGTTCGACTGGCCCATGCTGCTGGTCCTGTTCAGCATCCATGAGGTCCAGCACAGCATGCCGGGGATGACCGTTCCGGTCGCTCTTGGCCAGGGTGCCCCGTTCGGGCCGGCGTTGGCGGCTGTCAGCGGACGGCCGCGTGCCGGGCCCGTCTGTTCATCGTCACCATGCTCACCGGGCCGAGGCAGGGGGTGTCGCTGCGGATCCGGTTCCAGACGACGTCTCCCCGCAGGTGGTGGGAGTCTCCGGCGCTACGATGCAGCCACTGCCACCGACACGAGGACTGACGAATGACCGCGACCGCCAAGGTGCTCCTGTACTCCGACGACCGCACTGTACGGGAGCAGGTGCGACTCGCGCTGGGCAAGCGTGTGGCTGCGGACCTGCCCGAGCTCGAGGTGGTCGACACGGCCACGCAGGCCGCTGTTCTCAAGGCGCTCGACGACAACACGTACGACCTGTGCATCCTCGACGGCGAGGCCGTACCGGCCGGCGGCATCGGTGTCGCCAAGCAGCTCAAGGACGAGATCGCGCACTGCCCGCTGATCCTGCTGCTCGTTGCCCGTCCCCAGGACGCCTGGCTCGCCGCGTGGAGTGGCGCCGAGGCGATCGTCGGATATCCGCTCGACCCGGTGAAGCTCCCGCAGGTGGTGGCCGACCTGCTGCGGCACGCGGGCGTCGCCGCGCGGGCCTGAGCATGACCACCTGGGGCGAAGTGCTCACCACGCTCGTACGGCGCCAGGACCTGGCGATGTCCGACGTCGCGTGGGCGATGGACCAGATCCTCGCCGGGGAGGCCACGCCCGTGCAGATCGCGGGATTCGTGGTGGCTCTCCGTTCGAAGGGTGAGACCGTCGACGAGCTCATGGCACTGGCGGAGTCGATGCTCGACCACGCGACCCCGATCAGCCTGGACCGCGACGCAGTGGACATCGTCGGCTCGGGCGGCGATCGGGCCAATACCGTCAACGTCTCGACGATGGCTGCGATCGTGGCGGCGGCGGCCGGGGCGAAGGTCGTCAAGCACGGCAACCGCGCCGCGTCATCGTCGTGCGGTACCGCCGACGTGCTGGAGGCGCTGGGTGTCCGCCTCAACGTGCCGCCCGCCGCCCAGGCCGCGATCCTCGCACGGACCGGGATCGTGTTCCTTTTCGCGCCCCTGTACCACCAGTCGTTGCGGCACGCCGCCACAACGCGTAGCGAGCTGGGTATTGCGACGGTGTTCAACTTCCTCGGCCCGTTGGCCAACCCTGCCCGTCCGGTCGGCCAGGCCGTCGGCGTGGCCGACGAGCGCATGGCCGGACTGATGGCCGGCGTCCTCGCGGGCCGGGGGAGCCGCGGCATGGTCTTCCACGGCCGGGACGGGCTCGACGAGCTCACCACGACGACGACGTCGCGGGTGTGGGTCATCGCGGACGGCCTGTGCCACGACGACGTTCTCGACCCGGCGGTGCTCGGTCTGGAGCCCGCCACCCGCGAGGACCTCGTCGGCGGAGACCCTGCGCACAACGCCCGGGTCGTACGGGACTTTCTGGGCGGGGCGACCGGCCCTGTACGCGACATCGTGCTCCTCAACGCGGCGGCGGCGATCCTGGCGTACAGAGGGCCCGACCCCCGGCGTCCCGTGGCCGACCAGCTGGCCGAGCACCTCGTGACGGCTGGCGCCGCGATCGACTCCGGGAAGGCGTCGACTCTGCTCGCCGACTGGGCCGACGCCACGCAGAACGCCTGACGCGGGTCAGCGCTGCGTGAGCGCTGCGATCAGCAGCACGAGGTACGGGCCGAGCACGATCCCGGGGCCGTACGCGTAGGGGTCACGGCGCCGTCGCGCAAGGTTCACCACGCCCCACAGCGCGCCGACCAGTGAGCCCAGCACCAGCGCCGACGTGGCGGTGGGGATCGACCGCCACCCCGCAACCATGCCGGTGAGGACTCCGAGACGGACGTCCGCGAAGCCGAAGAAGCCCCGGTTCGTCCATGCTGAGATGAGATACACCAAGCCGTACACGCCCCCGACGATCGCTGCCCCGATGGCGGCGCCCCCCACGCCGGGCCAGTCGCCGACCGACCACGCCGACCCGATGACGGACAGGGCCGCGAGCACCCAGCCGACGTGGAGCCAACGCCGGGGGATCCATGTCGTCGCGATGTCGACCACGCTGGCGAGTGCGCCGACGACTGCCACCACGAGCCACGGTCCGAGCCGTGCGGGCTCAACGCCCATGACCGCTGCCGTCGCCAGCGCGGCGGACCAGCCGCCCGCCGCGAGCGAGAAGCGCCATGTCGCGAGAGCAGCGTACGGGACCTTGGTCTCGTCAGGTTCCAGCTCCGGCTCGAGCGTGCGGTGCAGCAGCCAGGGCGCGAGAACGCCGGCAGACACCCCGCAGGCCACGACGAGCAGCACGGATGTCACGACCAGGGTCACGAGCGCATCGTAACGATCGTGGGGATCCCAGCCACGTCACGCCACCTCGTCGCGCTCATGCCACCTCCCGTGACTCCCGCTCGGCGAGAAGCCCGCGCTGTACGCAGGCGAGTCGCAGCATGATGTCCATCGTCCGGCTGCACTCGCCCTGCCCCGAGACCAGCCGGCGTGTCGAGTGGATGTCGAGGCTGAGCCATTCGGCGACCTCGCTGAGCAGGGCGCCGTCCGCCAACAACGCGTGTGCGCTGTGCATGACGAGGCTTCCGGGGAGGTCCCGGACCTGCAGGCATCGGAGCTGTGCCTCGTCGAGCGCCAGCAGCCTCCTCGCAGCGTAGGGGCTCAGTCGCGGTCGAGGATGGCCGTCCCGGCCGAACAACAGCGCCCGCAGCTGTTGCTGCGGCAGGTCGGCGGCGACAGCGATGACCTGCCAGGGAACCCCCGTCGCGGCCATCAGGTGACGCACGTGGTAGCGGAACGGGGCTGCGGACACCCACAGGGTGGGGAGCTTGGGCTGGTCTGGCATGGGACACTCCTCTTGTCGTCACCACCACAAGCCGTTGAGGATGCGCTTTTGTGAGCGCTCCGGTGAGACTCCCGTTCGGTCGGGGACAGGGCCTCAGGATGGGGCCCGGTACATTTGGGGAGCGTTACGACGCCAGAAGCCTCGGAGGATGACTGATGATCACGCAGCGGGTGACGCGCCTGGGTGGCGCCGCGCTGCTCGTCGTCCTCGGCATCCAGGGCGTGTTCTCCCCGCTCACCCGCGTCGCGCTGATGCGCACCATGCCGAACTGCGTCGAAGCCGGGCCCATGGCTG
>DAIEHO010000203.1 GCA_027353565.1 Propionibacteriaceae bacterium | reverse complement strand
CCAGCTGCCCGCGACACCCCGCGGGCAGCCGGTCACCTTGTCAACCGATCAGGAGCGGAAAGTACTCCCGTCGATCACGAAGCGGTAGCGGACGTCCGACGCGACGACGCGGTCGTACGCCTCGTTGATCTTCGAGGCGGGGATCCTCTCGACACGGGCGGCGAGACCGTGCTCCGCACAGAAGTCGAGCATCTCCTGCGTCTCGGCGATGCCGCCGATCATGCTGCCGGCGATGGCCTTGCGGGCACCGAGCGAGTCGATCGCCAGCTGTACGGGCAGCTCGGGAAGCCCCACGTTGACGAGCGTCCCGCCCGTGCGCAGGGCGCCGATGAGCTGCGTGAAGTCCTGTGTCTCCGAGACCGTGCTCACGATGAGGTCGAACGTCCCCTGCAGGGATGGGAACGTCTCCGGGTCGTTGGTCGCGTAGTAGTGGGTCGCGCCCAGGGCCAGGCCGTCCTCCTGCTTCGAGAGGGTACGGCTGATCACGGACACCTCGGCGCCCATGGCGGCGGCGATCTGCACGCCCATGTGCCCCAGGCCGCCCATCCCGACGATGGCCACCTTCATGCCTGGCCCCGTCCCGTACCGCTTGAGCGGGTCGTACAGGGTGATCCCGGCGCAGAGGAGCGGCGCCGCCTGGTCGAGCGGGATCGAGTCGGGGAAGCGGCAGACGTAGTCCTGCTCCACCGTGATCCCCTCCGAGTAGCCGCCGGCCGTCGGGACGCCGTCGCGGCCGATGGAGTTGTACGTCCAGACCGTGCCGGCCTCACCCGTGCAGAACTGCTCGTCGCCGGCGCGGCAGTACTCGCACTCGCCGCACGAGTCCACGAAGCAGCCCACGCCGACGCGGTCGCCGACCGCGAACCGGGTGACGGCGCTGCCGACCTGGGTGATGACGCCCGCGAGCTCGTGACCGGGCACGAGCGGGTAGATGGCTGGACCCCACTCGCCGCGCGCGGTGTGGATGTCGGAGTGGCAGATCCCCGCGAACTTGATCTCGAAGTAGACCTCGGTCGGTCCGGGCTCGCGCCGGGTGATGGTGGTCGGGGAGAAGGAACCGGTGGCGGAATCGATGGCGTAGGCAGCAACGTCTGGCATGGCGGTGAGTGTATCGATTCACGGCGAACGGCGGTCCGACAAGACTGTGCCGAGGGGGACCGGATCCCGGCTTTCGCTACCGGACTGTGAAGGTTCAAGGTAAATTCCGGTGGTCACCCTTTGCGACGAAGGAGTTCGATGGCGCGGCCGACGTTGATCAGCCTGGCGAAGGAGCTCGGAGTCTCCCGCCAGACGGTCTCGAACGTCATCAACGCGCCCCAACTCGTCAAGCCGTCGACACGGGAGCGCGTCCGCGAGCACATCGAGCGCTCCGGCTACCGGCCGTCGGCGGCTGCCCGAGCCCTGCGTACGAACCGCACGAAGATCGTCGGCATGCGGATGTCACCCGTGCTCGACGGCATCAACGGCTCCGTCATGGACCGCTACATCCATGCCGCGACCGAGGCGCTGGAGGAGCGCGGCTACCACCCCGTGCTCGTCACGGCGTCCGGCGAGCAGGAGGAGCTGGCGGCGTTGACCGGCCTGTACGAGACGGGGCTGATCGACGCGGCGATGCTCGCGTACACGTCGCCGCTCGATAGCCGCCCCGCCGAGCTGCGCCGTATCGGGATGCCGTTCGTCGCGTTCGGCCGTCCATGGGGTGACCTCGACGCGCCGCACCCGTGGGTCGACATCGACAACGCGATCGGCGTCGAGGAGGGCACCCACCTGCTCCGGGAGCGCGGGCACACGCGGATCGGCTTCATCGGCTCGAGCGACTTCTCGATGATCGACCGTCACCGCCGCGAGGGGTGGCTGCGTGGCATGGAGGGCCTCGACGAGGACCTGGAGCAGCTCGACGTGTACGTCCCGGAGGGCATCGAGCACGGCTTCCGCGGCATGCGGCTCCTGCGCGACCGGGGCGTCACCGCGGCAGCGTGCGGTACGGACTCGCTGGCGCTCGGCGCCCTGAGCGTCCTGTACGAGTCGCCGGTCGAAGGCTTCGCCCCGGCGGAGTCGATCGTGGGCTTCGACGACTCACCCGTCGCCTCGGCGCTGGGGTTCTCGAGCGTCGCTCAGCCGGTCGAGCAGGTGGCGGCGCTGCTCGTGTGCCAGCTCATCAGCGAGCTCGAGGACGATGTCGAACCGTGCGAGCGGCAGGTGCTGCTTCCGTCCACGCTCCGGGCGCGGTTGGGCCGAGGTCTGCCCCTCAGGTTCCGCTGAGCCGGGGCCGAGCCGTTACGGCTTGACGAGCTCCGTCTCGTACGCGATCAGCACGAGCTGGACGCGGTCACGGGCGTGGAGCTTCGTGAACAGGCGACCGATGTGGGTCTTCACGGTTCCCTCGGCCATGTACAGGGTCGCGGAGATCTCGGCGTTCGTGGCGCCCTTCGCGATCTCGACGAGCACCTCTCGCTCGCGATCGGTGAGGACGTCGAGGCGCGAGTCGACGCGGCCCTCCCGGCGCGACGGCAGCAGCGGTACGACATGGTCGAGGAGCCGGCGGGTCGCGCTCGGCGCCATGACGGCGTCCCCGTTGGCGACGCTGTGGATCGCCTGGAGCAGCTCGTCGGGACGGCTGTCCTTGAGCAGGAACCCGCTGGCTCCCGCGCGGAGCGCGGCGTACACGTACTCGTCGGCGTCGAACGTCGTGAGGACGAGGACGTGCGCGGAAGAGCCGGACGCGACGATCCGCCTGGTCGCCTCGACGCCGTCCATGACCGGCATGCGGATGTCCATGAGCACGACGTCGACGGGCGTGGTCGTCATGAGCTCGAGCGCCTGGGCGCCGTTCTCCGCCTCGCCGACGATGGCGACGCCGTCGCTCGACTCGATGAGCATGCGGAAGCCGCTCCGTACGAGAGCCTGGTCGTCGACGAGCAGCACACGGATGGTCACGTGCCCATCCTCCCTGATGCGGTCGACGTGAGCGGGAGCCACGCGTGGACCCGGTAGCCCTTGTCGTCCTCGGGGCCGACCTCGATCGTCCCGCCGTGTGCGCTGAGACGCTCGACCATGCCCCGCTGAC
>DAIEHO010000195.1 GCA_027353565.1 Propionibacteriaceae bacterium | reverse complement strand
GACACCGAGACGTTCTTCATGCGCATCCAGGTGACCCTGGCCGGACGCGCTGACCTCGATGCCGAGCTCGAGTCCGTACGTGCCCTGCTCGACGCCAGCATCGAGGTCGACGAGGTGGGACGCCCGCTGCGCACGCTGGTGCTGGTCTCCAAGGCCGGCCACGTGCTCAACGACCTCCTGTTCCGCCACCGGAGCGGCACCCTGCCGGTCGACATCCCGCTGATCCTCGGCAACCACGACGCGCTGGCGCCGCTGGCCGAGTTCTACGGCATCCCCTTCGAGACTCACGACGTCTCCCGCGACACCAAGGCGGCGTTCGAGGCCCGGGTGCGCGAGGCCTGCGAGGAGTACGACATCGAGCTGGTCGTCCTCGCCCGCTACATGCAGATCCTGTCGCCCGAGCTGTGTGCGTTCCTCGCCGGTCGGGCGATCAACATCCACCACTCGTTCCTGCCCGGCTTCAAGGGCGCCAACCCGTACCGGCAGGCGCATGCCCGCGGCGTCAAGCTCATCGGCGCGACCGCGCACTTCGTCACCAACGAGCTCGACGAAGGGCCCATCATCGAGCAGAACGTCACACGGGTGAACCACTCCCGCTCCGTACCCGAGCTCGTGGAGCTCGGACAGGACATCGAGTCGCGGACCCTCGTGAGCGCGGTGAAGCTGTTCACCCAGCACCGGGTGCTGCTGGACGGCAGCCGCACGATCATCTTCGACTGATCGACGTCCCTGCGGACGAGGCCCTGGGCATCGCACGGCCGACAGGCCGGCCGGAGCGTCCCGGACCTGGGCCGACCACGGTCACACCGCCTCAGAGGGCTGGTGGACCCCGGACATGTCCTCGTCGGCCCACGACACGAGGTGCCAACCGGCCGCGTCGCCCTCGATGACCACGTAGTCGGTGTTGTCGAGGCGCCAGTGACGCGCATCGCCGGCCGTCGTGTTGGCGCAGGCGAACGGGATCCAGACGCGAAGCGCCGCTCCGTGGCTGACGAGCGCGGCCACCTCGACACCGGTCGCCGCTATCTCCGCGATGGCCGCCTCGAACCGCCTCTGGAACTCGGGCCAGCTCTCGCCGCCGGGGAGCTTGTTCTCCGGGTCGGTGTGCCACGTGTCCAGCACCGACACGTACGGGACCCAGTCGGAGCTCATGTCGTCGGCACCGGCGAAGATCTCACGAAGACCGGGGTGCTCCATGACCCGTAGCCCCTTGGCTGACGCCAGCGGCTCAGCCGTCTGACGCGCCCGCGTCAGGTCCGAGCTGTAGATGACCTCGATGGGTTCGGCCGAAAGTCGCTCGACCAGCGTCGCCGCCTGCTCGAGCCCCTCGTCGGTCAGCGGCGCACCAGGGTGGCCGGTGTCGAGGAGATGGTCGACGTTGGACTGGGTCTGCCCGTGGCGGATGAGGATGAGGCGCACGGCTCGACCCTACGACAACGATCCGCCCGCACCGATGCCGCCCTGTACGGGGGACCCACCGCACGCACGGTGCGGCCGGAGCCCCCATCCGAGACCGCCGGGAGTCCACGCAGCCTTGTCACAGGTCCTCGTCGCTCACGCCACAGTGGCTGGCTGCTAGCGTAAGAAAGTCCCTGCGAGAGGAGTCACCCACCGTGTCCAAGAGCCCCGTGAAGGTCGCTGTCACCGGCGCCGCCGGCCAGATCTGCTACAGCCTGCTGTTCCGCATCGCGAGCGGAGCGCTGCTGGGTCCCGACCAGCCCGTCGAGCTGCGCCTGCTTGAAATCACCCCCGCTCTCAAGGCCCTCGAAGGCGTCGTCATGGAGCTCGACGACTGCGCCTTCCCGCTGCTCAGCTCGGTCGAGATCGGTGACGACGCCAACGTCGTCCTGGACGGCGTCAACGTTGCGCTGCTTGTCGGCGCCCGTCCCCGTACAGCCGGCATGGAGCGCGGCGACCTCCTCAGCGCCAACGGCGCGATCTTCACCGCGCAGGGCAAGGCGCTCAACGCCCACGCGGCCGACGACATCCATGTCCTGGTCACCGGCAACCCCGCCAACACCAACGCACTGATCGCGATGAGCAACGCTCCTGACATCCCCAAGGAGCGCTTCAACGCGCTGACCCGCCTCGACCACAACCGGGCAACGGCTCAGCTGGCCGCCAAGCTCGGGGTGACGGTCTCCGAGATCAAGAACATGACCATCTGGGGCAACCACAGTGCGACCCAGTACCCGGACATCTTCCACGCGACCGTGAACGGCCAGAACGCCGCCGAGGCCGTGGACGACCAGGCCTGGATCGAGAACGACTTCATCCCGACCGTCGCCAAGCGCGGAGCAGCCATCATCGCCGCCCGCGGCTCCTCCTCCGCCGCCTCGGCCGCCAACGCGACCGTCGAGCACATGCACGACTGGCTGCTCGGCACCCCCGCGGACTCCTGGGTGTCGCAGGCCGTGCCGTCCGACGGCTCGTACGGGGTGCCCGAGGGGATCATCTCCTCGTTCCCGGTCCGCACGAAGGACGGGGCGTACGAGATCGTGCAGGGTCTGGAGATCGACGACTTCTCCCGCTCCAAGATCGACGCGTCCGTCGCCGAGCTCCTCGACGAGAAGAACGCGGTCACCGAGCTCGGCCTCATCTGACCAAGACTGCCCAGCAATGGCCCGGCCGTGTGCCGGGCCATTGCTGCGTCAGGGTGCGGGTCCCCCCGGCTACCGTGCCCCCGTCAGGGGACAGCGACCTTGGGCGCGGCGGGCACCCAGAACGCGAGCACGGTGATGCCCACGCCCATGGCCAGCATCGCCGCGACGTCGAACCACCGCGCCCTCACGACGAGCAGACCGGCCTTGGGGCCCAGGAGCAGCCGGAGCCCGGAGCCGACCAGGAGCGCGAAGCCCATGATCGCGCTTCCGCGCCTCCAGTGTCCCGTCGGCAGCATCCCGTACGTCGCGCCGACGGCGAAGATCGCCACCGTCACGAAGAAGGCCCATTGACGTCGTACCATCCCGAGCACCCCTCGGTGCTCGGTGAGCGGCGCCCGTCCCTTGGAGTTCACCACGTCAGTGGGCGAAATGCCTGGTGCCCGTGAAGTACAAGGCGATCCCTGCGGCCGCGCAGGCCTTGATGGTCTCGTCGTCGTGGATCGAGCCGCCCGGTTCGACGATCGCCTTGACGCCGGCGGCGATGAGGATCTCGGGCCCGTCGGCGAACGGGAAGAACGCGTCGGAGGCCGCCACCGAACCCACCGCGCGGTCCCCCGCGCGCTCGACCGCCAGCTTGCACGAGTCGACCCGGTTGACCTGGCCCATGCCGACGCCGACCGATGCGCCGCCGGAGGCAAGGAGGATCGCGTTCGACTTCACAGACCGGCATGCGCGCCACGCGAAGGCGAGGTCGGCCAGAGTCGCCGCGTCCACGGCGTCTCCTGCGATGAGCTGCCACGAGGCGGGGTCGTCGCCTGGGGCGTCGATCTGGTCCTGCGCCTGCAGCAGCGTGCCGCCGCTCACGGGCCGCAGCTCGACCCCGCCACCGGGGTACGGGTCGACGACGAGCAGGCGTAGGTTCTTCTTCTTGCCGAGGATCTTGAGCGCCTCGTCGTCGTAGCCCGGCGCGATGACGACCTCCGTGAACACGGGCGCCACCTGCCTGGCCATCGCGGCGCTGACCGTACGGTTCGTGGCGATCACGCCGCCGTACGCCGACACCGGGTCGCACTCGTGCGCCTTCCGGTGGGCCTCGGCGATGTCGGCGCCGACCGCGATGCCGCACGGGTTGGCGTGCTTGATGATCGCGACGGCGGGCTCCGCGAAGTCGTACGCGGCCCGGTACGCGGCGTCTCCGTCGGTGTAGTTGTTGTACGACATCTCCTTGCCGTGGAGCTGCCGCGCCTGCGCGAGCCCGTGCCCGCCGACGCTCGTGTACAGCGCGGCCGCCTGGTGCGAGTTCTCGCCGTACCTCAGCGCCCCCGCCTTCCGCCAGGAGGCGCCGACCCACGACGGGAAGCCGTCGCCGCCCGAGGTGTCGACCAGTACGTTGCTCATCCAGCTGGCGACCGCGACGTCGTACGTGGCCGTGTGCTGGAACGCGATCGCCGCGAGGGCCTGCCGCTGAGCCAGCGTGTAGCCGCCCGCGCCGAGCGCCTCGTACAGGCCCTCGTACTGGTCGGGCGAGGTCACGATCGCCACCGACGGGTGGTTCTTCGCGGCGGCACGAACCATCGACGGGCCACCGATGTCGATCTGCTCGACGCACTCGTCGAGCCCGGCGCCGCTCGCGACCGTCTGCTCGAACGGGTACAGGTTGCTCACGACGAGGTCGAACGGCTCGATGCCGAGCTCGGCGAGCTGGGCGACGTGCGAGGGGAGGCGACGGTCGGCCAGGATCCCCGCGTGCACTTTCGGGTGGAGCGTCTTCACCCGGCCGTCGAGACACTCGGGAAAGCCCGTGAGGTCGGCCACCTCGGTGACCTCGCACCCCGCGTCGCGCAGCTGGGCCGCGGTGTTGCCGGTCGAGACGACCTGCACGCCGTGGGTGGCGAACGCGGCACCCAGCTCGGCCAGGCCGCTCTTGTCGTAGACGGAGACCAGCGCGCGGCGGATCGGGATGAGGTCGGTCATAGTGTCCTCTCGGTGGCGAATCGGGCGATGGCATCGACGAGCATTCGCCGCTCGACGACCTTGATGCGTTCGTGAAGCGATTCCTCGGTGTCTCCGGGCAGGACCGCGACGGGCTCCTGGGCGACGATCCGCCCCGTGTCGATGCCGGCATCCACCACGAAGACCGTACAACCGGTGACCTTCACCCCGTAGGCGAGCGTGTCACGCACGGCGTGAGCCCCCGGGAACGCGGGGAGCAGGGCGGGGTGGGTGTTGATGAAGCGGTCGCCGAAGCGCTCGAGGAAGGCCGCGCCGACGAGCTTCATGAACCCGGCGGAGACGACGAGGTCGGGGCTGTACGAGGCGACGAGGTCGGCCAGTCCCGCATCCCACGCCGCTCGGTCATCGCCCGTGCGGAGCGGGTGGACGAACGTCGGCAC
>DAIEHO010000189.1 GCA_027353565.1 Propionibacteriaceae bacterium | reverse complement strand
GGGATCATCGCGCCGTTCATCGGCATCAAGCTCATCGACCTCCTCGTCTCCCTCCTCCCTGGGCTGGTGTAGCGACCATGAGTGTTCTTCGTCAGGCCTGGGCCGGCCTTCGGCTCCTCCTCGTGATGACCGTGCTGCTCGGCGTCCTCTACCCAGCCGTCATCACCGTCGTCGCCCAGCTCGCGATCAGGAACCAGGCCGACGGGTCCCTCGTCACCGGCTCGAACGGCCGGGTCGTCGGGTCGGCACTGCTCGGCCAGACGTTCGACGGCCCCCAGTGGTTCCAGCCGCGCCCTTCGGCGTCCGACTACTCGGGCACCACGTCCGGCGGGTCGAACCTCTCGCCGGCCTCGCAGAAGCAGGCGGACGCCCGGGCCCAGCGCGAGGCGGACCTCGAGGCAGCGAACCCTGACGCCGTCGGTCCCGTACCCGAGGATGCTCTGACGGCGTCAGCGTCCGGCCTCGATCCGTACATCTCGGTCGCGTACGCGCTGTGGCAGGTCCCCCGGGTGGCCAAGGCGCGCAACATGTCGGCCGCCGACCTGCAGGTCATGATCGCCGCCGCGACCGACCACGCCGTCCTGGGCTACATCGGGCAGGACGGGGTCAACGTGACGGAACTCAACCTCGCCCTCGCGGCCCGGTGAGAGGGTAGGCCCATGGGGCGCGGGAGGCTGCGGATCTACCTCGGGGCGGCCCCCGGGGTCGGCAAGACGGTGGCCATGCTCGACGAGGGGCACCGCAGGGCTGAGCGCGGTACGGATGTGGTGGTCGGCCTGTGCGAGACCCACGGCCGGACGCACACGGCCGCCCTGCTCGACGGGCTCGAGGTCGTGCCGCGCCGCACCATCGAGTACCGCGGCACGGCCATGGAGGAGATGGACCTGGACGCGGTGCTGGCCCGGCGCCCGCAGGTCGCACTCGTCGACGAGCTCGCGCACTCGAACGTGCCGGGCTCGCGCAACGAGAAGCGCTGGCAGGACATCGACGAGCTGCTCGCGGCGGGCATCGACGTGGTGTCCACGGTCAACATCCAGCACCTCGAGTCGCTCAACGACGCAGTCACCGCGATCACCGGGATCGTGCAGCGCGAGACCGTACCCGACGAGGTCGTACGGGCGGCCGACCAGATCGACCTCGTCGACATGTCTCCCGAGGCGCTGCGGCGACGAATGGCGCACGGCAACGTCTACAAGGCCGAGAAGATCGACGCCGCCCTGGCCAACTACTTCCGCGTGGGCAACCTGTCGGCACTGCGCGAGCTGGCCCTCCTCTGGCTGGCCGACAAGGTCGACGCCGGGCTTGAGGGGTACCGCGCGGCTCACGGGATCACGTCGAACTGGCCGACGCGGGAACGTGTCGTGGTCGCACTGTCGGGCGGCCCGGAAGGCGAGACGTTGCTGCGCCGCGGGGCCCGGATCGCGTCGCGCCTCGCCGGAGGCCAGCTGCTGGGTGTTTACGTGGCCCGTACGGACGGGCTGGCGACGGCCCCGCTGAGCCAGCTGGCCGAGCTGAGGCGGCTCACCGAGGAGATCGGCGGGGAGTTCCACACGGTCACCGGTGACGACCCGGCCGAGGCGATCCTGGCGTTCGCACGCGGTGTCAACGCCACGCAGGTCCTGGTCGGCGACGCCCGATCGCGACCATGGCAACGCGGGTTCACAGCGAGCATGGCGGAGAGGATCATCGCTGGGTCGGGAGACATCGACGTCCATGTCGTCACACACCCTGGCGCGGGCCTCAAGTTTCGCCGCCACTCCCGGCGGGGACTCTCGAGGCGCCGCGTCCTCGTCGGGCTCGCGGCTGCCCTCGTGGTCCCGCCACCGTTGACGGCGCTGCTTCTGGTCGACCCGTATAGGTCCGGGCTGCCGCTGTACATCCCGATCTTCCTGCTCGTCACAGTCGGTGTCGCGATCGTCGGCGGCGTGATCCCGGCGGTCGTCGCCGCGGTCTTCTCCTCGCTGCTGCTGAACTGGTTCTTCGTCCAGCCGGTGGGGACGCTGACCGTCTCG
>DAIEHO010000183.1 GCA_027353565.1 Propionibacteriaceae bacterium | reverse complement strand
GTAGTACGTGTCCTCAGCCGTGGGAGTTCCGAGGAACTTCATCAGGTCCATGGCGGCGGCGTTGCCCTTGGCCTTGCTCGACAGCATGACGCCGTCGATCGGGGCCTCGACCGCGTCCATGCCCTCGGTGGCCATCGCCGGGAACGGGAAGAAGTCGATGTCGGCCAGTACAGCCGGGTCCGTGAACTGCTGAGTGACGAACGAGCCGAGCAGGTACATGCCGGACTTGCTCTGGCCCAGCGTCTGCGCGGCCTCTTGCCAGGTCGCACCGAGGGCGTTCGGGTCCTGGAACGGCAGCAGCGCCTTCCAGTTGTCGAAGACGTCCTTGACCTTCTGCTGGTCCCAGGACTGCTTGTGGGCGCACAGGTCCATGTGGAACTGGTAGCCGTTGAGCCGCATGTTCAGGTAGTCGAAGGTGCCCATCGCCGGCCAGCCGTCCTTGTCGGCGAAGGCGATGGGGATGAGGCCGTCGGACTTCATCGTGGTGCAGAGGGTCTTGAGCGCGTCGAAGGTCGTGGGGACGGTGTAGCCCTTGGCCGCCCAGACGCTCTTGCGGTAGAAGAAGCCCCAGGGGTAGTTGTACATCGGCATCAGGTACTTCTTGCCGTCGTCGCCGGTGGAGGCCTTCGCGAGACCGGCGCTGAAGCTGCTGCCGACCGCGGCCCAGGCGTCGTCCATGGGTGTGGCGAGCCCCTTGGCGGCGTAGTAGCGCATGCGGTACCCGGCGAACCAGGTGAACGCCATGTCCGGGCTGCCCTGGAGGTAGCTGTTGATGTTGTTCTGGAAGTCGTTGTGGGGAACGGTGTTCACCTTGACGATGTTTCCGGACTTCTTCTGGTACGCATCGAAGACGGCCTGGTAGGCGCGCTTGGGTACGTCGTCCGAAGCGCCCGAGCCGACTGTGACCGTCTGCCCACCTGTGGCGGCCGCGCTACCGCTGGCGGCGGGGGCGGTGGTGCCGGTGCAAGCCGCGAGGCCTGCGAGGGTGACGCCCCCGGTAAGTGCGAACATCGAGCGGCGGGTGAGCCGACTCGGGACGAAACCCGAAGCCGACAAGGGATTAGTCATGGAACCTCCTTGTTCCTAGTGCCTGTGCGGCTGACATTAAGTACCTGAAACGACACTTGTCAACCACCTGGTGGAAATTGAAGCCACAATGGTGCATCATCGTTATGGAGGACGGTCAGGCAGCGTCGCAACCGTCGCGCCGCTGAGGGGAGCGAGGCCATGACGAAGGAGCCGGAAGGGGTCGGCTACGCAACCGGCCGCGCCACAAAGGCGGACATCGTCGAGGCCGCGTTCCACGTCTTCGCGGAGTCCGGCTACGGCGGTACGTCGGTGCGCGAGATCGCGCGTCGGGCCGGCATCAACCACGCCACCCTGCTCCACCACTTCCCCCACAAGTGGCTGCTCCTGCAGTCCGTGCTCGAGCACCGCGACGAGATCCAGCACATCGAACCGACCTCGCTCGACGAGACGCTCGCCCTCCTCCTCGGCATCGCGATCCGGAACGAGGAGACCCCAGGCCTGACAAGGCTCTTCACGCTCCTGGCCGCTGAGTCAGCCGACCCGGACCACCCCGCCCGCGCGTACTTCCGGGACAGGCTCGCACGGCTCCGTCACCAGATCGCCCACCACATCGAGCTCGCGCAGGCGACGGGCCAGGTCCCCGCCGACGTACAGCCCCTGCTCGCCGCCACGGACATCGTCGCGCTGTGGGAAGGGCTCCAGCTCCAGGGGCCCATCAGCGACCTACCGGTGTCGGTCCCCGACCACCTCGCGGCGATGTTCGCGACCGTCGCCGGTCACGCCATCGAGCCGATGTTCCTGCCCTGACTCAGGCGCGGCGCAGGAGCACGACGGTGTCGTCGAGCGTCGCCTGCTCACCGTCCGGGCCGGTTGCCTCACGGGTACGGACCTCGGCGATCTCGGCCACCCAGCCCTCGAGGCCGAGCGCCTCGACCTCTTCGGCCGGGGTCGGGAACTCGTGATGGTGGGCGTGGTTGCCGGCCCACGGCGGCATCGCGGCATGGGCGACGACGAGCATGTGGCCTCCCGGGGCCACGTGCTCGCTCACCCGACGCAGGATGTCCACACGCGGCAGATGGACCGGTGACTGCAGGAAGCTCGCCGTGACCAGGTCGTACGTCCCGTCGGGCGTCCAGGTTCCCAGGTCCGCCGCGACGAAGCGGATGCGCTCGTCGGGGATCCCGGCGGCCTTCGCTGCGTCTGCGCCACGCTGGGTGGCCGTGGCCGAGATGTCGACGCCCGTCGCGTCCCAGCCGTGCTGCGCGAGCCAGAGCACGTCGCCGCCCTCACCGCACCCGAGATCGAGGGCGCGTCCGGGCGTGAGCTGTTCGACGACCTGGACGAACGTGTGGTTGACGTTTCCCGACCAGATCCGGTCCGCGGACGCGTACCGCTCTTCCCAGAAGTCGGCTGGCGGGGTCGGGTCATCTTTGGGCATGCCCCCAAGGGTATGCCTCAAGGCCCAACCAGTGGGTCGTTCAGAGACCGCCCTGGATCCAGCGCGCGAAGGTGTCGGCCGCGGAGGTCCCCGGCGTACGTGTCTCCTCGATCTTCGCCCGCAGCCAGTCCGGCCAGTGGCTCTCCCTGCGCTTGTAGCGCTGAAGGTCACGGAGGTAGACCGACGCGTCGGGTACCGGGTCGAAGACGGGCTCGTCGTCGTAGTCGAACGTCGTCGTGGGCGTCCTGTCGGGGTCCACGTCCAGCGTCATCGAGTACCACGTGCCGTTGCCCGCCACGTACATGCGGTGTCGCAGCTCGCGCAGGATCCCGAGGGCGTGGCCCTCCTTGATCGTGCCGGAGAGCTCCTTGTCCGGGGCCGTCACGGTCACCGTGCCGGCGAACAGCTCGGCGACGATGCTGACCTCGAGGTGCACCCACTCCCAGTCATCGGGTGCGTGGCGGACGACCACGTCCACCAGCTGGTCGACGAGCTTCTCCTGGGACGCCGCCCACGGGACCTTGGCCATGTACCGATGCTACGGCCCTGCACGTTACGGCCGTGTGGCTCCGAGCGGTCCCGGTACGGCTAGCACTCGCCCATCATGTCCGCGCTCCACGGGCGGGCGACGATGGCTTCGACCTGGTCCGAGTCGGCGAGCGTCGACCCGTACGGGAACGTGAAGACGATCTCTCGCTGCCCGATGCGGACGACCGCCACGGTGAAGGGTCCCCCGTTGCCGTTCTTGGTCTCCGTCGTGAGCTGGCTGCCGTACAGCACCTTGAGCTGGCTCATCGTCGAGCCGACCCTGGCGCCGGACACCGTCGCGTACGTGGCCTTCGTGAGGCTGATCTCGGCGAGCACAGCCGTGTCGCCGGCGCCCGACGGGTACAGGTAGACGCCCTTGGCCTGCAGGGCCGGCGACGTCCAGGCGCCTGGGCAGTCGCCTGTCGGGGCGGTCACGTAGCCCTGCTGACGCAGCGTCGTGTACGAGGTGCCCAGCCTGAGCGGGCCCAGCCCCGCGACGCTGAGCGTCCAGGGCCCGGTCGTCGCTGGTGCGGCGGAGGTGGAGCCCGCTGATGTCGGGGTCGACGCACTGGACTGTGCGGCGGATGGGGTGGGGGTCGTGCTCGCCACCGTCGCGCCGGTGGCGGACTGGCCGGACGTGGTGCTCTGGCCGCCCGGCGCCGAGCAGCCGATCAGCAGCCCGGCCGCCATCACGGCCACCACGACGACGCGCGATGTCACCGGCCGATTGTCCCGCGGATCCGCCCGCTGCGGGAAGAATCCCGCCGCACGGGCGTCCGGGACGTACCGGCTCGCTGGGCGATGCCCGCATGGCCCGCCGGTCGGCAGCGAGCCGGTCCCGTACGGTCGTTCACGAGGCGGGTCAACGCCAGCCCAGCCCAGGAGCGACGTGGGTGAGGATGGCCTCGAGGACGTGGGCGTTGTAGTCGACGCCCAGCTGGTTCGGGACGGTCAGCAGCACCGTGTCGGCGGCCGCGATCGCCGTGTCGCCCGCCAGCTGC
>DAIEHO010000173.1 GCA_027353565.1 Propionibacteriaceae bacterium | reverse complement strand
GGGATCCACGGTGACCTCGTGGGTCATCGTCTCCAAGGCGTGCCTGACCGCCGCCAGGTTGTTCCGCTTCATGTGCGGGCACAGGTTGCAGGCCCGTACGAACTCGAGGTCCGGGTTCGCGGCCGCGAGGTTGTCGCTCATCGAGCACTCCGTGATCAGGGCCACCCTGGTCGGCCGTCTGGTCTCCACGTACTGCTGCATCTGCGCGGTGGAGCCTGCGAAGTCGGCCTCGTCCACCACCTCGGGCGGGCACTCCGGATGTGCGAGCACGCTCACGCCCGGGTAGTCCAGGCGCACCTGGCGGATGTCGGAGCGGGTGAAGCGTTCGTGGACCTCGCAGGCTCCCGGGTGCGTGATCACCTCGACGCCCGTCAGACGTGCGACGTTCGCCGCCAGGTACTGGTCGGGGATCATGATCACGCGCGGGACGCCGAGGCTCTCGATGACAGCCACGGCGTTGCCCGAGGTGCAGCAGATGTCGGACTCGGCCTTCACCGCTGCGGAGGTGTTGACGTACGTCACGACCGGCACTCCCGGGTGGAGGCGTCGCAAGTCGCGGACGTCATCGGCAGTGATCGACTCGGCCAGGGAGCAGCCGGACCGCAGATCGGGGATGAGGACGGTCTTGGACGGGTTCAGCAGCTTGACGGTCTCGGCCATGAAGTGGACGCCGGCGAGGACGATCACGTCCGCGTCGACCTCGGTGGCCTCACGCGCCAACGCGAGGGAGTCGCCCACGATGTCCGCGACGCCGTAGTAGATCTCCGGCGACATGTAGTTGTGCCCGAGGATCACCGCGTTGCGTTCCCGTTTCAACGCCAGGATCGCCTCGACGTCGTCAGCCATCGTTGCCCACTCGATCGCGGGGATGACGTGGGCGACCTTGGGATAGATCTGGTCGGCGGTCGTGAGCGTTGTCGACATGCTGTTCTCCAGACTGGCTGCATCGCGTGCTACTTATGCTACGTCGGAGCATAAGTAGCTTCGAAATCTGGTGACCAGCATCCGGGACGGCCGACGTCAGCGGCCCCTCGTCGTCGGCAGCTTCGTCCCCGCCGCCTGGCGCTCCTGCAGCACCTTCCGGCGGAACCGGTACAGCCTGGCAGGCCGTCCCCCGGTCCCCGCATGTACGTGGCCGGTGTCCTCGACCAGCGCCTGCTGCTCGATCAGCCGACGGAAGTTCTGCGTGTGCACAGCCCGCCCCGCGAGCGCCTCGACGCAGTCCTGGAGCCGTCCCAGCGTGAACTCAGGAGCCATGAGCTCGAAGACCACCGGCCGGTACTGGATCTTCGCCCTCAACCGCGCCAGACCCGTGGCCAGAACGCGTCGGTGGTCGCCCACCATCCGGTCGCCCGGCACGACCTGGTCGTCCGGGCAGCGCCACGCCGCCGGGGATTCGGGCACCAGCCCCGCCTCGTACAGGAGCTCGTAGCGCTGCAGCACCAGGTCCGGCTGCCAGGGGTTGCCGTCCAGTCCGAAGGTGATCGCGCACCGCTGCGTGCGCTCCGATGCCAGGGACGGCTGTTGGGCGGCCCATGCACGTATCCGTGGCGCGACCCGTTCCGTGAGCACCGAGCGGTCGGTCCGTGTGTCCTCCCACGGCAGGAGTGAGTACCAGCCGCGCCAGGCACCGAACCCCGTGTCGGCGTTCGGGGTGGTGAGGCCGAGGTAGGAGATCGAGATCGTACGGGCGGGGGCGCCGTCACGGTCCAGGTCGGCGAACGTGTACAGCTGCTCCACGAACCCCAGACGCCGGCCGGTCTGCTCCTCCACCCAGCGCCGCGTCGCCGCCTGGAGCGACCGCTGTCCGGGCAGCAGCGGCCCGGCCGGCAGGCGAGGGGTCGGGTCGCCGAGTGTCAGCACGGACGGCTCGTCGCCGACCATCGCGACGACAACGGCCAGCAACTCAGCCGAGATCACCTCAGCGGTCATGATGCTCCTGCAGTCGCGGTGACCTCACGATATCGATTCACACTCGCAGAACACCACGTCACCACCAGCCGCCGGGCCACGCTGTCGCTGGCATGAGCCATGCCCGGCCGTGGGGTGCGTACACACCTCTTCGGGGTGGACGGCCACCTCGTCCGGCTGCGTCAGGCTCCCAGGTCGGCCATCACGTGTGAGAGGTCCGCGAACGTGCCGAGCCTCGCGTCGCCGGCGCCCAGGTCGGCGGCGTCGCCGATGGAGACGGTGTACATGCCGGCCGCCTGGCCGGCCTCGATGCCCGCGACGGCGTCCTCGACGACGACGCACCGGGCGGGGTCGATGCCCAGGTACTCGGCGGCCTTGAGGAAGACCTCCGGGTCGGGCTTGGAGCGGCTGATGTTCGTCCCGTCGGAGATCGCGTCGAAGTAGTCGCCGAGCCCGATGCGCTCGAGGATGTACCTCGCGTTCCGGCTCGACGAACCGATGGCGAGCTTCAGCCCACGTCCACGCAGGTCGTCCAGCGTGGCACGCACCGACGGGTCGAGATCGGCCGGCGACATGCCTCCGAGCATGACGCGATAGCGGTCGTTCTTGGTCGTCGCGAGCTCCAGCTTTCGCTCATCGGTGAGCGGCGCGCCGTCGTACTGCTCGAGGATGATGTCGAGGCTCGCCATCCGGCTGACGCCGCGGAGCCTGTTGTTGACGGTCTCGTCGAAGGGGACGCCGAGGTCGTCGGCGACGCTCTTCCAGCCGAGGTAGTGGTAGTGGTCGGTGTGGCAGATGACGCCGTCGAGGTCGAAGACGACCGCCTCGTACGGCCCTGACCCGGTCACAGGTGGGTGTCCCAACGCCCGCAGAACGCGTCGACCGGGCTGGCGCCCTTGAATGCCGAACGCCCGAGAAGCTTCTCCACCAGGGCGTCGAGGACGTTGTCGTTCGAGTTGTACGTGTTGATGAAGGTCTTCACACGCGGGACGTCGATGAGGTGGTAGGGGTTCTCGACCGAGACGAAGATGGTCGGGATCGAGGCGATGTAGAACGGGCCGTTGGCGCCCATGGGCTGCGCCCACTCGATGCGTACCTGGGTCTGGTTGCTCTTGGTGGACATGTTCGCGACGTAGAGGATCGCGTCGTAGGAGCTGATGAAGTCCGTGGTCTTCTCGATGGAGCCCTCGAAGAAGCTCTTCGGGACGAAGTCCTCGACCTCGAAGCCTTCGGCGACGAGCCTGTCGCGGACGGCGGCGCAGGCGCCCGCACGGACGCTGTACGCGACGCCCTGGGCGGACTCGATGGGGATGTAGAGGATCCGCTTGTAGCGCTCCGGCGTGAGCGGCAGGACGCCGGGCTGCTCCTTGACGAGCGTGATCGCCTTGTCGGCGCACTCCCGGCTCCAGGCCTGGTGCTCGTCGCAGCCGACGACCGACTTCGCTGCCTCGACCGTGGGGGCAGGACGAGTGGTGTGGAGCCCGAGGGCTGCCTTGAGGCCGAGGACACGGGCGACCGCGGCGTCAAGACGCGCGGACGAGATGGTCCCGTCCTCCACGCCCGCCAGCATGAAGCCGAAGTCCTCCTCGAGGTTCCTCGTGAACAGGAACATGTCGGCGCCGGCCGCGATCGCCGCGGGGACCGCTGCGGAGCGCGGCATCGGGATCGCGAAGCCCAGCATCGTCGTGGCGTCGGTCACGACCAGTCCGTTGAAGCCGAGGTGGCCGCGCAGGAGGTCGCCCATGATCTCGGGAGCCAGGGAGGCGGGCAGGATGTCGGCGTCGGCCTGGTCGGGACGCAGCGCTCGCGAGTACGCCGGCTGCGAGATGTGGCCCACCATGACGGTCATCGCCCCCGCCGCGATGGACGCCGTGTACGCCTCGCCGTACGTCGCGTCCCACTCCTCGACGCCGAGGTCGTTGACGCTGGTCACCAGGTGCTGGTCGCGCTCGTCGCGTCCGTCACCGGGGAAGTGCTTGATCGACGCGGCGACGCCGTGGGCCTGTACGGCCTCGACGTACGCGACACCCATGTTCTTGACGCGCTCCGGGTCGGAGCCGAACGTACGGATGTTGGTGATCGGGTTGCGGAAGTTGTAGTCGATGTCGATGATCGGCGCGAATGCCCAGTTGGCGCCGACGGCCGCAGCCTCGCGACCGCAGACCTCGCCCAGCTTGCGTGCGATGTCCACGTCGCCGGTCGCGGCGATCTCCAGCGGCGAGCCGAGCTGCGTACCCTCGACGACGATCCCGTTGCCGCCTCGCTCGAGGTTCGCTGCGACGAGCATGGGGATCTCGAGCTTCTCGCGAAGCAGGCTGCCGAAGCTGATGGCCTCCTCGGTGGTGCAGGGGCGGTACATCATGCCGCCCGGCGTGAGGACCTTCAGCGTCGCGTCGAGGCCGGCTTCGGTGAGGTCGATGCCGATGCTGCAGAACAGCTGGCCGACCTTGGCGTTCGTGTCCAGGCCTGCGAGGGTCGACTCGACCCAGGCGATGCCGTCGTCGTCGAGATTGAACGGGGGTTTCCTCATGGAGTCCAGGACGGCCGGGTACTGCTCAACGCTCATGGGGCTCAGCTCTCGTCTCATCGCCTCTCCTGTGAGGCGCCGGGATGATCCTCACATAAAAACCTTGGATATGCAATGGATTCGGAGGAAGCCGCGTACTAGCCTTCGATCATGACACGTGGGCCGTACGCGAAGACCGCTGAGAGGCGCCGCGCCATCCTCGCCACCGCGCTCGAGGTGTTCGCCGAGTCGGGGTTCCGTGGTGCGTCGATCCGCGAGATCGCCGGCCGTGTCGGCATGACCGACACCGGCGTGCTGCACCACTTCGGCGGCAAGGGCAACCTCCTGCTCGAGGTCGTCAAGCAGAAGGAGGACGAGGACGCGGGGGCGATCGACGACCCGTTCCTGCGGGACCTGGTGGCCAAGAACGGCAGGCGCAGCGGCACCGTTCGCCTCTTCACGACGCTCAGCGCCGAGGCGACCGACCCCGAGCATCCGGCCCACGACCACTTCGTCGACCGCTACCGACGAGTACGCGCGTTCGCGGCTGAGCGACTCGCGGAGGAGTCAGCCGAGGGCCGCATCCCCCCGACCATCGATCCGGACATCGCCGCCCGGCTGCTGCTGGCTGTGATGGACGGGCTCCAGGTCCAGTGGCTGCTCGACCCGACCCTCGACATGGACGTCGCGTACAACGACTTCATCGACCACTACTTCGGGTGCAGGGCCGAGGACGCTCCGCCGCAGTAGCGCGATCTCGGTCATGGCGCTCATGCTGCGCAGCGTCACGGCTGCGGGCGCACGGCCTCGGGTCCGTGGGTCCCGATGACGAAGCTCGCGAGAGAGCCGGTGATGCCGACAAGCATGACGATGACCATGGGGACAGCCGTGACGCCGCCGCCGGCGGAGGCGAGCGGGGCCGCCAGCGCCCAGGCCGACGCCGTCGCGACACCCTGGACGGCTGCGGCGGAGCCGGCAACGTGGGTGACCGAGCCTGCCGCGAGCGCACCCGCATTTCCGAAGATGAACGCCTTGACCGACATGAGGACGAGGAAGCCGGCGCAGGTCAGGGCCAGGGGTGTGTTCCACCAGAACACGCCGAGCGTCAACGTTCCGTGGGTCTCAAGCCGGTCCACGCGACAGGGGCGGCCGGGGACGACGGCACGCAT
>DAIEHO010000166.1 GCA_027353565.1 Propionibacteriaceae bacterium | reverse complement strand
TCGGTGCACAGGTGACAGCCGTCGCGGGTGATGACGACGACCCTGGCCGAATGGGCCACTCCGGGTGTCGTGTCCGCGACGGGTGCCATTCCCGGCTTACTTGCCGGCGCGGCGACGCTGGATGCGAGTCTTCTTCAGAAGCTTGCGATGCTTCTTCTTCGCCATGCGCTTACGACGCTTCTTGATGACCGAACCCACGGGTGACCTTTCGTCGTGCACCAGGAGTGCACAGTGCTGCGTATGTGATGGCGACGCCTCTCTGAACACTCAGCGTCAGCCAGCCGGGCAAGACTACCTGTAACGCGCGTAGGTGAGAAAATCCACTCAGCCGGCCTGGAAGAACGAGTGTCGCAGGTAGGCGTCGACGGCGGCGCGCGGCACCCGGAAACTGCGGCCGAACCGTACAGCCTCGAGGTCACCGGCGTGGATCAGCCGGTACACGCTCATCTTGGAGACCCGCAGCAACGTGGCCACCTCGGCCACTGTCAGCAGATCCAGCCCGGCGCCTGTCGGCTGCGTCATCTCGATCCTCCTGCACGGCCGCTCCCCCGGTACCCCCGGCCAGACGTGCTTGCCGGGCAAGACTATCTGCTACCTGTGAGGCCGACTACACGGATGAGAGATCCGTACGGATCCACTGCAGTCCCCACGCGTACATGGCGATCGCGGCCGCGGCGCCCGCGTTGATCGAGCGCGTGGACCCTGCCTGGTCGATGGCGACGAGGTAGGCGCAGGCGGCGACGGCCTCGTCCGTGAGGCCGGGTCCTTCGGAGCCGAACAGGAGGCACACACGCTCGGGGAGCGACGCCGTCTCGAGCGGGTGCGACCCCGGAAGGTTGTCGACGCCGACGATGGGGATGTCGCGCTCCGCGAACCATGCAGCCATCTCCGCCACGGACGCGTGGTGGTAGACGGAGAGGTAGCGGTCCGTCACCAGGGCACCGCGCTTGTTCCAGCGGCGTCGGCCGAGGATGTGCACGCCGCTCACGTTGAACGCGTTGGCGGTCCGGACTATCGAGCCGATGTTGAAGTCGTGCTCCCAGTTCTGGATGGCCACGTGCAGCGGCCGCCGCTGCGTGTCAAGATCGGCGACGATCGCCGAGACGGTCCAGTACCGGTAGCGGTCGACGACGTTGCGCCGGTCACCGACGGCGAGCAGCTCCCGGTCGTACCGCTCGTCCTCGGGCCACGGGAGCGGGTGCGGGCCGACGCCGACGGAGGTCGCGAACTCCTCGTACGGAGCGTCGCCGGGCGGTACTGCGCCGTCGTCGCTCAGGGAACTCATGGGCGCAAACGGTACTCTGAGGGGCGTGCCTTCACTCATGACGCTCGCCATGACGCCGCTGCTGCTGCCTTCGTGGTTCGACCCGGCCGTTCTCATCGGTCTCCTCGGCAACTGGTGGCTGTGGGGTGTCGCGTTCATCATCTTCGCTGAGTGCGGCCTCTTCTCGATCCTCCCCGGCGACTCCCTGCTGTTCACCGTGGGCCTGCTTGCGGCCACCGGCACCATCACCTTCGGAAGCCAGCCCGCCACGCTCGGCATCGTCTTCGTGGTGCTGACGATCGCCGCGGTGCTCGGCAACGTGGTCGGCTACTGGATCGGCTTCCTCGTCGGGCCCCCGCTGTTCAAGCCGCGTACGAGCTGGGCCGGCCGCAAGCTGTTCAACCCTGTGTACGTGACCAAGACGCACGAGTTCTTCGAGAAGTACGGGTCGCGCGCGCTCATCCTCGCGAGGTTCGTGCCGCTGGTGCGGACGTTCGTCACCCTCATCGCCGGTGTCGGCAAGATGAGCTTCCGACGCTTCATCTCGTACACCGCGGTGGGTGGGGTGCTCTGGGTGGCGCTCGTCACGCTGCTCGGCTTCTTCCTCGGCAACATCGGGTTCATCCGCAAGAACATCGACCTGGTGCTCGTCGTGATCGTGGTCGTGTCGCTGATACCGATGGGCCTCGAGTACCTCAAGCACCGCAAGCAGGCGAAGTCCGGAGCGCAGGCCCGAGCGGTGGCGCGGGAGGGCGACCCCGCCTGACGCGGGTCGGCGGGCACGGGGCTCGGCTCTCGCTGACGCCTGAGCCCCACGATGCGGTCGCCGTCCGATCGGCGGCGGGACCGGCGATCTCGGACTTAGCGGCCGCCTGCGGGTGCCTCTGCCACCGGAGCCGGAACGAGTCCGTCGAGAGCCGCGGCAGCGATCGCGGAGGGCTTCGGGGACGGGGAGATGGCGTCCACGTGGAGGCCCAGCGACTGGGCGTCACGGGCGGGGATGCGGCCCACGCACACGACACGGACGTCCTTGGGCGGCAATCCGAAGAGCTCCTCGATCGCCTGCGCGGCGCTCCGAGACGTGACCACGACGGCCTCCGGCCAGCCGGACTCGATCGCCTTCTCGTGCTCCGAGGTCGGCTCGGCGGTGACCCGCTCGTACACGGGGAGGTCCTCCGCCTGCCAGCCCAGGTCGCGTAGCCCGGCTGCGAGCAGCGGGGACGCGTTGGCGGAGCCGGGCAGCAGCGCCACCGGGGCATGGTCGGTGTCGGGCGCAGCCGGCCAGACGCTGAGCAGGTTCCCGACAGAGGCGTCCAGGGAAGGCAGCATGTCGACGGTGACGGAGGCCGCGACCAACGCAGCGCTCGTCGTCGCCCCGAAGGCGGCGACCGGCGTGCCTTCCAGGATCTCCGCGAGGCTCGTCTTGCGCTGGTGCGCTCGGTCCTCGAGCAGGGTCACGGCTTCGGCGCTGGTCATGCCGACGCGGTCGGCGCTACGCAACCGGTCCAGGACCGCGTCCAGCACATCGTCGGAAGCGGGGATCGTCCGTGTCAGCGTCACCATGACCGGCTCGCCGCCGGCGCGCACGATCGCCGCCGCCAGCACGGGGTCGAAGTCGTCGTTGATGCGCTGTACGAGCACACGCGGGCGCGGTGTACGTGGCGGCTTGGCCAGCAGGTGCTGTGGCAGCTCGCCCGCGCCGGCGTCCTGGAGCTCCTTCGCGACCTTGGCTCCCAGCCGTCTGGCGGCATCGAGGTTGGCCTCGACGTCGTCGTCGTTGTCCACGTCGTCGATGGTCACGCTGCGCGTCCGGCGCAGGTCGTGGGACTGGTCAGGACCGGCGACGACGGCGCTGAGCTCGAGCTTGGTCCGTACGTCCGCGCCCTCGATGAGGCGCGCCACCGCCCCCAAGGGTGCCTGTGTGGCCTTCTCGACATCAGCTTGGAGCGCCCGCTCCGCGGTCGACACCAGCCTCGTGCAGGCGTGGTCGATCCGGCGCAGCGCCTTGCGGAGCGCCAGGGGCGCGTCCTCGCGCACCTCCACGACCAGGACGCCCTGGCAGGGTGTCGGCAGCATGACGGACGGATCCAGCACCTGGGTCACCGCGTCGAGCCTGTCCTCGCGCTTGAGCACCGACCAGGCGAGGACCGTCGCGTCGATCTCCCCGTCGACGACCCGCTGCAGCCGAGACTCGATGGGACCGCGGATGCCCACCATCGTGAGGTCGGGACGCACCTCCAGCATCTGGGCACGCCGCAGCGGCGAGCTGATCCCGACCTTGGCACCCTCGGGGAGCGTGGTGAGCGTCCAGCCGTTGCGCGCGCACAGAGCCTCGCGCGGGTCGAGCCTCTTGACGAACGCACCGAAGGTCAGCCCCGGTACAGGGTCGGTCGGCAGGTCCTTGAGCATGTGGACGGCGACGTCGCAGCGGCCGTCGAGCAGAGCCCGCCGCAAGGAGCCCGTCATGACCTGACCACCGGCGAAGACGGAGGGGTCGCCGCCGTCGTGACCGATCTCGACCAGCTCGTACCCCTCATGGATCCCGGCGGCCACCAGGTACTCGGCAACCTCGGTGGCCTGGGAGAGGGCAAGGGCAGACGCCCGGGTCCCGACGCGTACGGGCTCGGCAAGAGAGAACGTATCCGTGATGGATGCTCCTTATCGGCGGTCCGGAGCGACCTCAGGACTGCGGCGGCGTGTACCCAGGCGTGGACTGCGGTGGGTACGGCGGGACGGCCGTACCGTACCCGGGGGCCTGCTGCGGCGTCGTCGGCGGGGTGGCCGGTACGGGCTGGGCATCGGGTGCCTGGTAGCCGAACGCCTGGCCGTTCTGCGTCGGGTCCGGGACGGGCGGAAGCGCATCCTGGGTGCCCGCGCGGGCGGAGAAGTTGGGGGTCTCGAAAGCGGACCCGACCGACGGTGCTGCCGGTGCGCTGCCGAAGCTGACCTTGGGCGCCTGGCGGACCGCCGCGTCGTTGACCTCGAAGTACGTGGCCCGCTCGAACTTGCCGAAGCCGGCGATGATGTTCGTGGGGAACGACTCGATGCGGGTGTTGTAGTTGCGGACGTTCGCGTTGTAGTACCGGCGGCCGTTCGCGATCCGGTCCTCGGTGTCGGCCAGCTGGCGCTGCAGCTCGACGAAGTTCGTGTTGGCCTTGAGATCGGGGTACGCCTCGACGGTGACCAGCAGCTGCCGGATCGCGCCGGTCAGCTGCTCCTCAACGCCCGCCCGCTGCTCCGAGGGAGCGCCAGTGGCCATGCCGGCCGCCTGGTTGCGCAGCCGCACGACCTCCTCGAGCGTGCCGGACTCGTGGCTGGCGTAGCCCTTGACCGTCTCGACCAGGTTGGGGATGAGGTCGTAGCGCCGGTTGAGCTCGACGTCGACCTGGCGCCAGGACTCCTCGACGAGGTTCCGCATGCGGACAAGGCTGTTGTAGCCGCCGATCCCGTAGAGGACGGCGCCGACCACCAGCAGGATCAGTAGGACGAGGACCACCCAGAACGCGGTCATGTCAACCTCCAGGACTGTCGGGGCCGGATGCCCGAGGACCCGGCCAGCCTAGCCGAGTGGCTAGTCACCCACGAGGTCTTCCCCAGGTCGGCGCCGACGCGGGCCGCTCGGTCACTTCTTCTGCGTGCCGACGAGATGGCCGAAGCCGACGGACCGGTCCGGGGAATGGAACAGGTCCTGGCACGTCGTCAGCGTGATGAGCGCCTGCGTCGGCTTGACGCCCGACTTGCCGGGCACGGGGTCCAGCACCCACGTGTCCACGTCCTTGACCGTGAGCTTCGAGGGCGACTCGTCGATGACGTACGTGAAGATGTAGCTCTTGGTCTCGACGACCACCTTGTCGCCGGGCTGGAGCTCCAGGAGGCGGGCGAACGGCTGGCCATGCGTGATCCGGTGACCGGCGATCGCGAAGTTGCCGACCTGGCCGGGCTGCTGGGTGCTGTCGTACCAGCCCACCCCGTGGCTGAGCGCATAGTCGCTCGTCCCGACGAGGATCGGCACCTGGAAGTCGGCCCCGAACCTGGGGATCGTCAGGATGGCCATCGCCTGGTCGAGCTGAGCCTTGGTGTAGGCCGGGCCGTGCGTCGGCGCGGCCGTGCCCGTCGGGTCCGGGGTGCTCGACGCTGAGGCTGACGGGCCCGGCACCTCGATGCCGGTCCCTTTGTTCCACTGGTCCTGCAGCGAGGAGATCTCGCTCCTGGCCTCCTGTTCGGCCGGCGCGTTGGTACCGAAGTACTGGTAGCCCATCCAGCCGAGAGAGCCCAGCCCGACGGCGATGAGCAGCAGCCCGGTGACCATGAGGATGCCAGGTCGTCTCCGCCGTGTGCGGGGCGAAGGATCAGGAGCCACCTCCGTCCCCGTCGGCTCGTCGCCACCAGGCGCTGGATCCTCGGATGTCACCGGACCATTGTGACC
>DAIEHO010000140.1 GCA_027353565.1 Propionibacteriaceae bacterium | reverse complement strand
CCCCGACTCGCGCGCGACGCGGGCCAGCTCGACCCCGGCACCGTACGACTCGGCGACCGGCTTCTCCGTGAGCACGTGGCTGCCCGCCTTGAGAGCAGCGGTGGCGACGGCCGCGTGAAGGTAGTGGGGCAGCGTGATGTGGACGACGTCGGGGTGGACCTCGCGCAGCATCGTGTCGACGTCGGTGAAGCCCGGCACGTCCCACTGCTTCGCCGCGGCGTCCGCCCGGTCGGGCACGATGTCGCACACGGCCACGAGGTCGATGGCGGGGTGCTCCACGATGGCCTGGAGGTGGTTGCCTGAGATGTCGCCAATGCCGACGACGGCCGCGGTTGTCACAGTTCTCCTTCGTTGATGGTGAGTGTCGCCCGGTCGCGGAGCAGCCACCTGATCTCGTCGGCCAGGAAGCGACGGCGTTGGACCGATGCGTACGACCGCCGGTCGTGACCCAGGCCGTCGTAGATACGGTGCGCGCCGCGTGACCAGCCCACCACGTACCAGTGTCCCAGCGTCTCGTGGCCGAGCAGGGGAGTGTTCCCCGCGTGGACGGCGAGTCGCCAGTAGCGCTCGTCGTAGGCGACCACGGTGGGCCTCGTCGTCACCCCCGCGATCGGCGCCGACCCTTCGAACACGGGATGGTCGACAGCGGACGGGTCCGCCTCGAACACGGCGAGGCTGATCTCAGGATGACCCGAGACGCCCGGCGTCCAGCTCGTACCGATGATGTCGGCCCAGGCCGGCCACTCGGGGAACGCGGCGGCGGCGCTGTGGACGGACAGGAGCGGCGACCCTGCGGCGGCGTACGCGGCGAGCGCGTCGAAGCTCGGCTGCCAGGCGGGGTCGTACGTCGGTGGCGCGTCGGGGTCGCCACGACCTGAGTTGACGATGAGCAGGTCGACGCCACGGAGGTCAGCCAGCGACTCGGGGGTCTCGTCGGTCCGCATCTCCGGCTCGACACCCAGCGCACGTACGACTCGGGCGATCTCCTCGGACGTCTCGGCCACGGGATGCCATGGGTCGCGGTAGCGCGACAGACCCGTGAAGATGATGACTGAAACCACGAAAGACCCTTCCGACGGCCGAATCCCGGCCTCGACGTTCGACCCTAGCCCTCGCGCCGTGCGAGATGCCGCCGCGGACAGGTGTTGTCCCGGCGCCTTCGCCGGGTGGGCCATCTCGAAGCCACCGGCGACGCGTCGCTCGGGATGTCTCCGCGTGGTGTCGGGATCATTCTCGGGCTCTGGTACGGATGTGGGGCCGACGAGCACGGCGAGTGATTGACTGGTGCCATGCCTCTGAATGACCCGCCCGTCGAAGCCTGGCTCACCGATATGGACGGCGTCCTCGTCCACGAGGAGGACCCGCTGCCCGGTGGCGCGGAGTTCATCGAGACGCTCAAGTCGGCGGGTCTCCCGTTCATGGTCCTCACCAACAACTCGATGTACACCCCGCGGGACCTGCGGGCGCGGCTGCTGGCGTCGGGCATCGACGTCCCGGAGGAGTCGATCTGGACCTCCGGCCAGGCGACCGCGAAGTTCATCGCCGAGCAGGAGCCGGGCGCGACGTGCTTCGTCATCGGTGAGGCCGGGCTCACCACGGCCATGCACGAGGCGGGGCTGACCCTGTCCGAGCGGAGCCCCGACTACGTCGTCCTGGGCGAGACGAGGACGTACGGCTTCGAGGCGATCACCCGTGCCATCCGGCTCATCGAGGCTGGTTCGCGGTTCATAGCCACGAACCCCGATCCCAGCGGTCCGAGCGCTTGGGGCACCCTGCCCGCCACCGGCGCGGTGGCGGCGTTGATCCAAGCCGCGACCAACCGCAGGCCGTACTTCGTGGGCAAGCCGAACCCGTTCATGATGCGGTCCGCCCTGCGCGCGATCGACGCCCATGCCCACACCACGATGATGGTGGGGGACCGCATGGACACCGACGTCATCTCGGGTCTCGAGGCTGGGCTACGTACGGTGCTCGTCCTCACCGGCTCCACGAAGCGGGAGCAGGTCGACACGTTCCCGTACCGGCCCACGCTGGTCGTCGACTCGATCGCCGACGTCGTCTCGCTGGTCCGTCCACTCGAGGGCTGACCGGCTCGCTGCTCAGGCGGGTACACGCGGGAGGCGACGGGCGAGCAGGATCAGCCAGATCGCCGTGGGGATCAGCGACAGCATCGCGACCACCAGGCCGACGGGGCCGACATTGGGCGGTACGAGCATGGTCAGCGCAGTGATCACGCCCACGACGCCGACGGCCCTGCCGAGGATCTCGTAGCGCCACAGCGCCACGGAGAACAGCATCGTGCTCACCGCCCCCAGGACGTAGCTCAGCCCGAACGTGCCGCCGTTGTACATGGTGAGCAGCACCTGTCCCGACGCGTCCAGCGCGGCGCGCTGTGCATCCGTCGTCGCCGTCGCGTGCTGGGAGCTCAGCATCCAGAGGGAGAATGTCGCCTCGCGCGACACGAGGAAGAGCACAAGGCTGAACAGGCCGAGGACGAGCCCGAGCAGCGCCAGCGTGGCCGAGCGTCGGCTCACGAGCACGTACAGGGCAAGGTACAGCGGGATCATCACCAGGTAGTCGACGATCAACAGCAGGTCGAGGTCCACGAGCCCGAGCACCGGGTTGCGCTGGAACAGGTCGAAGTAACCCGCGACCGTCTGAGGTGGGGGGCTCAGCAGAAAGACGGTCGCCTGGGCAGGGATCAGGCACACCACCACCACCGCGGTCACTGCAGCGAGCCGGAACAACGGGACGGAGGACGTCGCGTTCGTGGTCATGGCGTGGCCATCCTCCCACCGGGCGGGACCCGGGGGGCGGGAATAGGCAGGCTCCGGTCGCGCTTGTCAGAAGCGACACCAGAGGAGAACAGATGACGACCTTGCAGGACTTCACGGCGACGACGATCACGGGCAAGGAGCAGGCCCTGGGGGACTACCTCGGCAAGGTGGTGCTCGTCGTGAACACCGCGTCCAAGTGTGGTTTCACGCCCCAGTTCGAGGGCCTGGAGAAGCTGTACGCCGACCTGGCCGACGAGGGCCTCG
>DAIEHO010000129.1 GCA_027353565.1 Propionibacteriaceae bacterium | reverse complement strand
GGGATCGAGACGATCTCGCCGATCTCGGTGAGGTGGTCGACCGCCGAGACCAGCGTGCGGGTGCTGGCGAACACCGGTCGGTCGTCGGAGACGTCGATGTCGACGTGGTACGAGACCCAGTGCCACCCCGGCCGCGCGAGTCCCTGACGCGGTGCGAACCGCACGATGATCCGGTCGGCGAGCAGGTCGTCCGCCTCGGCGAGCCGTCGCCGTAGGGTCCGCTCGTCGCGCTCCAGGACCTGGCCCACGGCGACGAGACGATCGTGCAGCAGTGGCCTGCTGTCCGAGATTCCGAACGCGGCGTGCACGAGCTCGCTCAGGTCTCCTGGCAGAGCCGAGGCCTCCCCGGTGAGCAGCGAGACCAGCCGGGTTCGCGCCTCGTCCTCGCGGGTGCTCCCATCGACATCGAGGACCCTCCGGAGCGTGGGTCCGAGCACGGCAAGGAGATCCGGGCGAGAGACTCCTCGACCCTTGCGCAGGCGAGCGAGCTCACCCTTCAGCTGTGCGGGGTCCACCGCGCCATTATGGAGTCTGCGCGCCCGACGTGGGCGGACGGGTCTACAGGTAGGCGTTCGTCATGGCGGTGGACGACGGCTGCGGGGCCTTGAGAAGGCCGGCGGCGACCATCGCCGTCGACATGGCGTCCCATGCAGAGGCATCCAGGGTGCCCGTCACAGTGCCGTCGGCGTTCTGGAACAGGGGAGCGGTGGCGGCCAACACGGCCTTGGCCCCCTTGGCGGTGGCCGGGTCGGTGAGCCCCGGCACGTACGCCTTGCTCGCCTGGAGCGCCGCGTCCTGGTTCGCGACCACGCCCTGCATACCGGCGACCGTGCCCTTGGCGACCGCCTTCACGACATCCGGGTGAGCGGTCGCGTACGCGTGGGTCGTGACGAGGCAGATGCTCACCAGAGGGACGTCGCCGATGTCGATGACCTTGGCCGGGATGCCCGCGGCCTGAAGCTGGATCGGCTCGGAGTTCACGAACCCGACGATCGCATCGACCTTCTTGGTGGCGAGAGCGGCCTGCTGTGTGTAGCCGATCTCCTGGACATTGACGTCGTTGACCGTCAGTCCGGCGCCCTTGAGCGCGAGGAGGAAGCCGAACCACGTCTCCCCGTACTTGCCGGGGATGCCGACCGTGTGGCCCTTGAGGTCCGCGATCGAGGAGATCGTGGAGTCGCCGGGGACGATGATCCGCACCGGGTACTTGCGGTAGTACGAGGCGACAGCGACCAGGTCCGTACCCTGCTCGCGCGCCTGCAGCACCTCGTCGCCGCCCGCCACGACGAACTGCTCGGTACCGGTCGTGATCGCGGTGAACAGGCCCTCGGACGTGCCATGGTGCCGCAGGGTGACAGGTGTCGAGTACAGCTTCTGCGCGACTGCGAGGTAGAACGGGCTGAACTGCACGTTGGGGATGTACGTGAGACCGATCACGGCCGGTGGGGCGCTCGCCGAACTCGAGGGCGTGGCCGGACTGGCCACAGGTGAGCAGCCGACCAGCATCAGCAGGATGACGGCGGCGGCGAACAGACGGGTACGCACAGGGTTCTCCTCAGGACTCATTGATCATCGACGAGACAGTTGCGGATCGGCGCTCGAGGGCGACGAGGATCAGGTAGGCGGCGGAGGCCACAGCCGCGAGCAGCACGATCGTGGCGACCATGCCGGCTGTGTCGAGCTGGTCGCGTTGGACGACGAGGACTGTGCCCAGCCCGGTACCGCCCATGACCATCTCGCCCACGACGGCACCGGTCACTGACAACGTGAACCCGTTGCGGAGTCCCGCGTAGATCCAGGGCAGCGCGAGGGGGAGCTCGATGTGGAGCAGGCTCTGAGCCGACGAGGCCCCGTCCATCCGTGCCGCGTCCACGACCTCGTGGTCGACGTGCCGGAGTCCGGTCGCAGCGGCGACGAGGATCGGGAAGAACACGATGAGCGCGCACAGGAGCGCGATCGGTACGAGCCCGTAGCCGACCCAGAGCACCAGCAGCGGCGCCAGGGCGATCGCAGGGATGGCTTGCGTCGCACCGAGGAACGGCCGGGTGGCCGAGTCCGCCCAGCGGGAGCGGTGCAGCAGGATGGCGAGCGGTATGGCGACGGCAGCGCCCAGCAGGCACCCTGCGGCCGCTTCCACGAGGGTCGCCCCGAGAGGTGCGAGCAGGGTCTTCGACGTGATCCCGTGCCACAGCTTGACCACGACGGCCGCAGGCGTCGGCAGGACATAGGACGGGAGGCCGTCGGACAGCAGCAGCCAGGTGCCGAGCAGCACCAGGCCGAGCAGCACAGGCGCCGCCACGTGGCGTACCTGGGGCTGGACTGTCGGTTTCCGCCTCACGCATCCCTCTC
>DAIEHO010000115.1 GCA_027353565.1 Propionibacteriaceae bacterium | reverse complement strand
GGCGAGCGCGCCTGTCCTGACTCAGCCGAGAGCGGCGCGGGCCCTCGCGACCCAGGCCGGCTCCGTCCCGTACCGCTGGCTGGGGATCAGCCGTCCGGCACTCGAGTCGGAGACGAGCTGCGAGATCCGACGGTCCCGGGTGGTTCTCTGCTTCGCGGAGACGACCCAGTGGGTCGCCACCCGCCGGTAGCTCGGCGTCGCGGCCGCCCAGAACGCGGCGGCCCGCGAGTCCGCGGCGATGAGCGCCAGGTAGCCGGCCGGCAGCTCGGCCGCCTCGGTCTCGAACGAGTACACGCCGATGCGGTCGTCGCGCCGTGCTTCGTAGGCGGCCAGCCCCGCCGGCTGCACGCGTCCCTCGGCGATCAGCTCCTGGATGGCGGCCATATTGATGGTCGACCAGATGCTGCCCGGCCGCCGGGGCGTGAAGCGCTGCAGCGTGTAGTCGACGTCCAGCCGGTGGAGCTGGGAGTCGATCCACCCGACGCACAACGCCTCCCGTACGGCACGCGGATAGTCCAGCTTCGGTTCCGGCACATGTCTCTTGGCGAGCGCCACCCACAGGCCGTCGGAGGTCGCGTGGTGCTCCGCCAACCAGGCTCGGAACTCGACGACGTCGTCGAACAGGACGGCCGGCCGCTCAGGCCCACCCGCGTCGCGCATACCCGATGGTGACACGCTTGCCTCCTGGACCGAAGAACGGTGAGGTGGTGTCATGACCGACGACTGGGGACCGCACCTCGTGACCGCGGGTGCCGCGACGGTCGTCGTGGACGTCCCGCCGGGGACGCCGATGACCGGCTACGCCGCCCGCCTGGGCCCCAGCAGCGGCGTCCATGACCCCCTGACCGTACGGGCGCTTGTCATCGACGACGTCGGCATCGTCGTCGTCGACTGCTGCGCGCTGCGCAAGACGACCTGCGCCGAGCTCCGCGCGGCGCGCCCCGCCGGCATCGTCGACGTCGTCATCGCCGCGACCCACACGCACTCGGGCCCCTGCCTGACCCCTGGTGGTCTCGGCGCGTTCGCTGCGGACGTCCTGCGCGCCGTCGAGGCCGCGTTCATCGAAGCGCTCACGACGGCGCGCCACCGGAGGACGTCGGTGACCGTCCGCTACGGCGAGCGTCGCTTGGTGGGGGTCGGCCGGAACCGGCGTCACGACGACGTCGTGATCGACCCGCCCGTACAGGTCGTGGCGTTCGACGGCGACCACGGCACGGTTGCGACGCTGGTCACCTACCCGATGCACCCCGTCGTCCTCAGCGCCGCGAACACGCTCGTGTCGGCCGACTACGTGGCTCCGCTGCGGGACATGGTCGAGGCCTCCCTGCCCGGCTCCGTGTGCCTGTTCCTGCAGGGGTGCGCCGGCGACGTCAACGACGACCGTCACTCGCCCGACGACGACTTCACGGCGACCCCGAGTCCTGGACGGGACTTCGCCGCAGCAGCTGTGAAGGGCGAGACCGTCGCCACGGCGGCGCTCGACGCGCTGAGCAGGGCCACGACGGTGACGCCCTCCCGTACGCGCCTCGCGACGACGAGCGTTGCGCTCGACATCACGCCCCTCGACCCCACGGAGGTCGCCTCGGACCGTGACGAGTGGGCACGGCTCGCGGTGACGCTTCCCGTCGAGCAGAGTGCCCTGTACGAGTCGTGGACGGCCTGGGCCGACACCTGGCTCGAACACCGTCCCGAGCCGAGCCAGTGGCTCGGGCGCGTGGGCCTCATCGGCATCGGCGACCTGCGCATCGCCACCCTTCCGGGAGAGCCCTTCCTGGCGGTCGCCGAGCGGGTTCGCGAGGACCTGGGCGAGCACACGCTCGTACTGGGCTACTGCGACGGCGTGTCGGGGTACCTGCCCACCGCCGACGAGTACGCCCATGGCGGCTACGAGGTCTGCGACGCGCACCGGTACTACGGGATGCCCGGCCCGTACGCACCGGGTAGCGCCGAACGGCTGGCGGACGCGGTGGTCTCACTCGGCGAGAAGTAGCGCCGCGAATCGAGGCGTCCCGGCGGGTCCTGGTCGGATCGGTCATCTTCGACAGGTAGCCTCCGTGGTCCCATGCGACTCCCCCACGACCACTCCTGCACGCCATGGTGAAGATCGCCACGGCCCAGGAGTCGATCTCGCCGGCCTACCCGGGACGCGCGCCATGGGGCACCGCGTCAGCGCTGCGCGCCTGGCAGCAGGATGCGCTCGATGCCTACCTGTCCACCGACCAGCAGGACTTCCTCGCCGTCGCGACGCCCGGCGCAGGCAAGACGACGTTCGCGCTCCGGGTCGCCTCCGAGCTGATGGCGCGTCGCACGATCGAGCGGATCCTCGTGGTCACGCCCACCGAGCACCTCAAGGTCCAGTGGGCCGACGCCGCGGCCCGGGTCGGGATCCACCTGGATCCGGGGGTCGGCAACACCCGGACCGCGCGCTCGCGCCAGTTCGACGGCATCTGCACCACGTACGCCGGGGTCGCGATGAACCCGCTCGGGATCGAGGCCCGCTGCCGCAACTCGAAGACGCTCGTGATCCTCGACGAGGTGCACCACACCGGCCACTCCCTGAGCTGGGGCGACGCGGTACGGAGCGCGTTCGAGCCTGCCACGCGCCGCCTGCTGCTCACCGGCACGCCGTTCCGGTCCGACGTCAACCCCATCCCTTACGTCACGTACGAGCCGGGGCCGGACGGCATCCCCCGCAGCGCTGCGGACTACTCCTACGGGTACGCCGAGGCACTGCGCGACCATGTCGTCCGTCCCGTCGTCTTCATGGCCTACGGCGGCCCGATGCGGTGGCGCACCAAGACGGGCGACGAGATCGCCGCGTCGCTCAACGACCCCCTGACTGCGGACGTGACGGCCCAGGCCTGGCGTACGGCCCTGGACCCGAACGGCGAGTGGATCAGCTCGGTGCTTCACTCGGCCAACCGGCGGCTGGACGAGGTACGGCGGCACCTGCCGGACGCGGGAGGGCTGGTGATCGCGACCAACCAGACCCAGGCGAGGGCGTATGCGCGGCTTCTCGCCGAGCTCACCGGGGAGAAGCCCACGCTTGTCCTCAGCGACGACACCGGGTCGAGCCGTCGCATCGAGCAGTTCCGTGGCAGCGAGGCCCGGTGGCTGGTCGCCGTACGGATGGTGTCCGAGGGCGTCGACGTGCCGCGCCTGGCGGTCGGCGTGTACGCGACGGCGACCTCCACGCCCTTGTTCTTCGCCCAGGCCGTCGGCCGCTTCGTTCGGGCCCGGCGCCGCGGCGAGCTCGCCACCGTGTTCCTGCCCACGGTGCCCGTGCTGCTGGCCCATGCCGCGATGCTCGAGCGGGAACGAGACCACGTCCTGGGCAGACAGGGCTCCTCCGACGACCTCTGGTCTCCGGAGGAGGACCTCCTCGCCGAGGCGAACCGGGAGCAGAGCACACCCGACGGGGTCGAGGACCAGTTCGCCGCGCTCCAGTCCGAAGCGGTCTTCGACCACGTGATGTTCGACTCGCAGGCGTACGGGATGCACGCCGCACCGATGTCGGACGACGAGCAGGACTACCTCGGGCTTCCGGGCTTGCTCGAACCCGACCAGGTCTCCCGGCTGCTCAGCGATCGCCAGAAGCGTCAGATCGCCCGACGGGACCGTCAGGACCGCGGCCCGGCGCCGAGGGAGCAGAGCCTCGCGCGTGCTCTCGAAGCGCGGCGCAAGGAGCTCAACAGCCTGGTCGCCCAGTACGCGCGGGTGCTCGGTGTCCCCCACTCCCACATCCACGCGGACCTGCGACGCCGTTGCGGCGGCCCGTCCCTGGCGGCGGCGACCACCGAGCAGGTCGAGGCCCGTATCGCCGAGCTCCGCAAACGGTTCTGAGCATCCGTCGGTCGGCAGCCGCGGGGACGGCTCCGGCACCCGCCTCCCCGCATGTGGTTGGCTGGGGGCATGAAGGCACTGCATTACGACAGCTTCGGCGGCCTCGACCACCTGGTCGTGGGTGAGCTTCCCGACCCGCACATCGGCCCCGACTCCCTGCTGGTCAAGGTCGTGGCCGCAGGCATCAACCCGGTGGACTACAAGGTGCGCGAGGGCTACCTCAAGGGCCTCATCGACACCGTGTTTCCCGTGGTCCCCGGCTGGGACGTCGCCGGCGTCGTGGTGCGGCCCGGGCTCGACACCCCCGAGTTCGCGGCGGGCGACGAGGTGCTCGCCTACGCACGTGCCGACGTGGTCCACGGCGGAACCCTTGCCGAACTCGTGGCCGTGCCCGTGCGCACAGCGGCGCACAAGCCGGCCTCGGTGAGCTTCGAGGACGCCGCTGCTCTGCCCCTCGCGGGCCTGACCGCCTTGCAGAGCATCCGCCGCTCAGGGCTGAAGGCCGGGGACACGGTGCTGGTGCACGCCGCCGCCGGTGGCGTCGGCTCGTTCGCCACCCAGCTGGCCGTACTGGCCGGCGCCCGCGTCGTCGGGACGGCGGGCGCGGCGAACCACGACTACCTCAGAAGCCTCGGCGCCGAGCCGGTGCCGTACGGCGACGGCCTGGTGGAGGCCGCGAAAGCGCTTGTACCCGACGGGTTCGACGTGGTCCTCGACTACGTCGGCGGTGCGGCGATGGACACCACCCGCGACCTGGTCAAGCCGGGCGCTTCGGTGATATCGATCACCGACGGCCGGGCGGCGTCGGAGTTCGGGGGCCAGGCGATCTGGGTGCGGCCCAGCAGCGAGGACCTTGCCGAGCTCGTGGGCCTGGTCGCCCAGGGCAAGCTGACGGTGAGCATCGCCGAGGTCTTCGACCTGGACCACGCCGTCGACGCGTACCGCTTGCTGGAAGCGGGCCACACCGGCGGCAAGATCGTGGTGCGGATCTAGACACCTGCGCTCACGCCAGAGACATCGAACGACGACAGGTCTCGACACAGCCGTGTGACGCAGCGTGGTCACGAGATGACGCAGGGCGATGAGCGCCGGCTCACCCGCAGACCTCGATGTCGCACTGACCATCCGCGTTGTTCCCCGTTGCCATGACGTGCCGTCGGCACGCACGCCGAGCGTGTGGGCGGAACCCGCCGCCACCGCGACAATGTCTCGCCAATGGCTCACGTCGCACTGCCCGTGGTCGTTGGCACCGACGGCGTGGACCCGTCCGTCCGCCCTGACACCGACCGTGTGGTAGCTGCCGGCGCTCACGGCGACGACGTCGACCCAGCCGGCCACGTCGCACTCCGGGGAGGTCCGACGTCCGGCGGCGACGACGAGGCCGCTCGTCGTGACACCAACCGTGTGCAGGTAGCCCGCAGCGACCGCCGTCAGCCCTCGCCAGTCGCCGACCTCGCACTGGCCCCGGCGGTCGTTGCCGGTAGCGATCGCCGTCCCGT
>DAIEHO010000132.1 GCA_027353565.1 Propionibacteriaceae bacterium | reverse complement strand
AGTACGGGTCGGTGCTGGTCAGGACGCTGCGCGGAGAAGGCGTCGACGTGTCGGGCGTCGAGGCCGACCCGACCAGGCCGACCGGTCTCATGGTCGCCGCGGCGCGCACGGCCGACATCACGAGCGTCACGTACTACCGGGCCGGATCGGCAGCCTCGGCGCTGGGTGCCGGCGACGTGAGCCGTCTCGGTGCGGCCGACGTCCTCCACGTGACCGGCATCACACCGGCCCTGAGCGCGAGTGCGGCGGAGGCGGTACGGCTGGCGGTCGGCTCCGCGGCGTACAGGACCATCAGCCTCGACGTGAACTACCGCTCGCGACTCTGGTCGCGCGAACGGGCCGCCGAGGTGCTGAGGCCCCTGCTGCCCCACCTCTCGATCGTCATCGGCTCGCCCGACGAGCTGCTCCTGCTGGCCGACGGGGGCGTCCCCGAGCTGGTCGCCCGGGGCCTCGAGGTGATCGAGAAGCGCGGCGCCCAGGGCGCCGGGCTGTGGCCGGCCGGATCCCCGGCGAGTGATGTCGTGGAGGTTCCAGCTGTACCCGTGACGGTCGTCGACGTCGTGGGCGCGGGCGACGCGTTCACCGCGGGCTACCTCTCCGGGCTGCTCGACGGGCTGACGCCGCTCGACCGGCTGCGCCGGGCCGTACAGGTCGCCGCCTTCTGCGTGTCCACCGCCGGCGACTACGAAGGGCTCCCCACCAGGGCCGAGCTGGATCGCCTCCGGCTCGTCGAGGGCACCACGTTGCGCTGACCGGCGGCCCCTGGACGAGGGCTATTGGATCGAACCAATCGGTTGTAGCGTGGACGGACGACCCACCCGGAGGGATGCCATGGAGCAGCCTTATCTCCACGATCTCAGCGTCGTGCTGGAGGCACCCCAGCAGTGCTGGTCACGCCGCGACGGTCAGATCGTCGAGTCGGCGATCCAGGGCGTCTACTGCGCCGACACGCGGGTCGCGGACGTCGTCGTCCTCACGGCGCTGGGCGTGGGCAACGACCCCGTCGGCGCGGTCGAGCCCGGCGGTGGGCGGGCCCGGTACGACACCGTGTGGCGCACCCCGGACCTCGGCGCCGATCCCGCGATCGTGTGCCGGCGGGAGAGACGTCTCACCGCGGACGGACTTCGCGAGCGGATCGTCGTCCGCAGCGCCGCCGCGGAGGCCCGGACGTTCCCCCTCCAGCTCATGATCCGTCCGGACTCGACGCCGATGGCGGCCGTACGGGCGAGCGTCTCCGCCGACCAGCGTCCCATCGCCACGGCTCAGGACGACGGCTCGTACACCTGGCCGTTCGGGCACGAGGGGCAGGCCTGCTTCCTCGCCCCAGGAGCGATCGTGACGCGCGGCGACCACGACCTCCATGCGCTGTGGGATATCGACGTCCCCGCCCATGGGGAGGCGTCGGTCGAGTGGCGTCTCGTCGCGTCCGACACCGCCTTCCCCTTCGTGCACAGCCCCGGGGCAGCCAGGGAGAGCGACGGTACGGAGCCGCTGGACCTCCTCGTGCAGACCGCGTCCCGCGACCTCGCGGCGCTGCGCATGACCGACCGCGATGACCCGGGCCGACCGTTCTACGCGGCCGGCGCCCCGTGGTTCCTCACGCTGTTCGGGCGCGACTCGCTCCTCGCGGCCCGACTCAGCCTGCCCTGGTCGTCGACGGTCGCGCTCGGCACGCTCAAGGTCCTGGCAGCGCGGCAGGGCGTGCGGACCGATCCCGCGTCGGGCGAGCAGCCGGGCAAGATCCCCCATGAGGTGCGCGGCGAGCCGCTGCCCCTGTACGGTCCGGGCCGTCACGCGGGAACCGACGCCATCGTCCTGCCGCCCGTCTACTACGGCACGATCGACGCCACCTGCCTGTGGGTCATGCTGCTCGGCGACCTGGTCGACGACGGGTTGGCCGAGGAGGAGCTCGACGGCCTCATGCCGAACCTGCGGGCCGCGCTCGGCTGGCTGCGCGGCCACGCGGACTCGGACGGGGACGGCTTCCTCGAGTACATCGACACGGGCGACGGCCTGTCCAACCAGGGCTGGAAGGACTCCGGCGACTCGATCCGCTGGGCCGACGGAAGCCTCGCCACGTCACCGATCGCGCTGTGTGAGGCGCAAGGGTACGCGCACGCGGCAGCGGTCGTGGGCGCCCGCCTGCTCGAACGACACGGGGAGCTGGACGACGCCGCGTCATGGCGCGGCTGGGCTGCCGACCTGGCCGGGCGGTTCCGCGAGACGTTCTGGGTACGGGACCGGCTCGGGCCCTACCCGGCGATCGCGCTGGACGCGGAGAAGCGACCGGTCACGGGCGTCGCCTCGAACATGGGTCACCTTCTGGGCACGGGGATCCTGTCTGACGACGAGGCGCGAGTCGTCGTCGACCGGCTCATGCACCCGACGCTGCGATCCGGGTTCGGGATCCGCACGCTCTCGACCGACAACGACGGCTACTGGCCCCTCGGCTACCACGTCGGCAGCATCTGGACCCACGACAACGGCGTCATCCTGTCCGGCATGCTCCACGACGGCTTCGACGCCGAGGCACGCGTCCTCGCCGCCGAGCTTCTCCGCGCCGCTGGTGCGTACGACTACCGCCTGCCCGAGCTGTACGCGGGGTACGGCTCCGACGAGACCCCGGCGCCGCAGCCCTTCCCCGCCGCCTGCCACCCCCAGGCCTGGGCCGCGGCCACGACGGCTGTCATCGAGCGCGCGCTCCGCGGATAGCGACCACGATCCGACTCCGGGCGCCCCTCCGCCCCCCACTGCCTAGAGTGGCTCCAGGGGAGAGGAGACGCAGATGGGGACACAGTTCGCAGGCCTCACGGCCCGGCACAAGGACTTCGTGGCCGAGCAGCAGATGTTCTTCGTCGGAACCGCCGCGCGCGACGGCCGGGTCAACATCTCACCCAAGGGGCTGGACTCGCTGCGCATCCTCTCCGACACACGCGTCGTGTGGCTCAACGGCACGGGCAGCGGCAACGAGACGGCGGCCCATCTGCTCGACTCGCCCCGCATGACCGTGATGCTGTGCTCGTTCGACCGGGAGCCGCTGATCCTGCGGATGTACGGGACCGCCCGCGCCGTCCACGCCGACGACACCGAGTGGGACGAGCTGTACGCGCTGTTCCCCCCGATGAAGGGCGCACGGAACATCTTCGTGCTCGACATCGACCTCGTACAGACCTCCTGCGGCTTCGGCGTACCGCTGATGGAGTTCACGGGGCAGCGTGCGCTCATGGACTCGTGGGCCGCCAAGAAGGGCCCCGAGGGACTCCACGCCTACCAGCAGGAGAAGAACCGCGTGAGCCTGGACGGGTACCCCACGGGCCTGCCCGGCTGACCCGCCGTTCACCGCGGGCCCCGCCCCCGCACGGTCGTCGGTGTCACACCGGTCGCACCGCGGTCCCCGAGGTCGCCGGCTCAGCCGAGCACCTTCGGTATGTGTGCGAGCAGGGCGACGATGGACTGGCCCCCCGGGGTCTCCACGGCGCCGGCTGCCGCGTAGAGGGCGAGGTTGACGCCCTCGCGTACGGCCCCGAGGTCGGGGGCGTCGCGATTCACCATGTCCAGCACCTCGTGGAGCAGGCCCGACACCTCCGCCTGCTTGTCGTCCGGCAGGAACGGCACCTGGCCGATCGCTGTCTCGAGGATCACCGCGACCTGCTCCCGGTCGTCCGCGTGCGTGTCGGCCACGGTCCGTACGGGCGGCAGCTTCGCGCCCGGCGTCGGCCCATGCTGGACGGACGGAGGATGCGGTACGGGACGTGTCGAGGGCGGCTTCGCGGCGACGGACGGCGTCGACTCCCGGGCTGTGCCGAAGCCAGGGACGAGTGGCGCCCACACCCCGTGCGGGGTCAGGGTCACCTTCTCCCGGTAGCGCGGCACGACGACGGTCAGCCCCAGCTCGCTGCGGATCTTGGCGGCGAACGCCTCGGACGAGCCCTCTTCGCCGTGCGTCACGAAGACCGTCTCGGGCTTCGGTGACAGGTCGCGGAGCCAGTCGACGAGGTCGGAGGCGTCGGCATGTACCGAGAACTCGCCGTCGGAGACGATCTCGGCCTTGACCGGAACGTACCGGCCCCTGAACTTCATCTCGGTCACGCCCTCCAGGAGCGTGCGACCCCTCGTACCGACGCCCTGGTAGCCGGTGAAGATCACGCAGTTGCGCGGGTCGGGCAGCATCGCCTCGAGGTGGTGGAGCACGCGGCCGCCGGTGGCCATCCCGGACGAGCTGATGACGATGCTCGGGTGGCCGGGGTGGTTGAGCCGCTTCGAGTCCTCGGGATCGGTGATCTCTTTCAGGTTGGGCAGGTTGAAGAAGTCCTCGGGCTGGATGTCGTCGCGCAGCTCTCCACGCCCCTCGGCCTCGCGGTACACGGCCAGCGCCGCGACGGCCATGGGGCTGTTCACGTAGATCGGCACGTCACGCGGAATCCTGCCGTCCGCACGGAGCTCTGTGAGCGCCTTGAGCACGATCTCCGTACGGTCGATGGCGAACGCGGGGACGAGCACGGATCCACCGCGCGCGATCGTCCGGCGGATGGCGGCGGCCATCGGCTCATGCTCGGCACCCCGTGCGGCGTCGGGGTGCTCGCGGTCGCCGTACGTGGACTCGACGAGGACGAACGGCGAGCCCGGGGGCGTGCCGCGCGGCCGCAGCACCGGGTGGTCGATGCGGCCGAGGTCGCCCGAGAAGAGCAACGACCCCTCCGGCGTCGACAACGTCACCGACGCCGAGCCCAGGATGTGGCCGGCGCGTGTCATGCGAATCGCGACGCCGCCGCCGAGGTCGGTGTCGGTGTCGAACGGGACGACCTTGAACAGCGGTGTTGTCATCTCGACGTCGGCGACCGTGTACAGGGGCAACGGGGTATCGTGCTTGGACCAGCCGCCCTCGGCTGCGTACTGAGCCTCCTTCTCCTGGAGGTGGCCCGCGTCCATGAGGACGATGGCGGCCAGCTTCGCCGTCCCGTACGTGCACCAGATGGGACCCGCGAACCCGTCCCTGACAAGGGCTGGCAGGTAGCCGCAGTGGTCTGCGTGGGCGTGTGTGAGGACGATCTCGTCGATGGAGCTGGGCGGTACGGGGAAGTCCGCCCAGTTCATCTCCCGCCACCGCTTCTCACCCTGGAACATGCCCCCGTCGACGAGGATGCGTCTTCCAGGAAGGTCCACGAGGTACTTGGAACCGGTGGCGGTGCCCGCGGCACCCAGGAATGTCAGCGACAGTGCAGCCATGACTCCACGATGGCACGAGCCCGGTCGCCCGCGTGGCGACCGGGCCGCACTCGTCTACTCGGCGGCCAGCGCGGTGGCCGGCTGCACCTTCCCTGCTCGCAGGCTCGGGAGCACGGACGCGAGGTAGCCGGCGCCGAGGCCGAACGCGAGGATCCCCAGCAGGTACAACCAGGGGACCACCACGACGACCTCGGACACGGACTTGTTGAGGATCGCGAAGCTCCCCGCGACCCCGCACCCGATGCCGAGCCCGATGCCGAGCAGCACACCGACCCCCGCGAGCACCATCGCCTCCAGCCCGAACATGGCGCGCAGCTGGGACCTCGTGAGGCCCAGGGCTCGCAGCAGCGCCGACTCGCGCGTACGTTCCAGCACCGACAGCGACAACGTGTTCGAGATGCCGACGATCGCCACCAGCACCGATGCGGCCAGGAGCCCGATCACGACGCCCAGCGTGATGTTGAGGATCTGCTGGATCGCCTGCCGCCCCTGGATGCCGCCGGTGATCTGCACTCCCTGGACGTCCTGCAGCGCGCTGGACAGCGCTTCGATCTTGCCGCTCGGGTCGTTGGTGTCGGTGAGCCTCACCCATGCCGTCTGGTCGACCGTTCCGCAGATCCGGTCCAGCGTCGACAGCGTGACGACCGGAGAGTCGGGGGAGGCGGGCAGGACCACGGCGCGCAGCGACACGGTGCCCTTGTCCCCCACGATCGAGACCATGGTCCCGGCCGCGATCTTCATCGTCGACGGCACGATCACGGTTCCGTCCGTGAGCCCGTCGACGTACGCCGGGTAACGCAGCACGGCGCGTACGTCGGGCCCCATCCCGAGGATCTGCTCCGGCTTCGTGCTGCCGTTGACCGATGCGACGCTCGACCCGACCAGCTCCGCGGACGAGACCACCGAGACCTTGCGGATCCGGTCGAGCACGGCCGGGGAGATGCCTCCCTCTGCCGAGACGGTGAGGTCGGACGGGAAGTGCCGGTCCAGGGCCCGTTCCTGGGTGGCGCTCGCGGTGGATGCGCCGACGGTCGCCATGCTGATGAGCGTGATCCCGATGAGAAGCGCGCTCGCCGTCGCGGTGGCGCGCGACGGGTTGCGGCGACTGTTCTCGGCCGCGAGCTGCCCAGGCACGCCGCCCAGTGCGGACGGGATCGAGCCGACGAGCCGTGCCAGGGCCGGCACGATGATCGTGCCGAGCATGAGGATCCCCACGATCCCCAGTACGCCGCCTGCGATCCCGACCAGGATGTACGTGGTGTTGGTGCTGCTGGTCCAGCCGGGCTTGGTCGCCCCGTAGAGCAACCCGGCGATCCCGGCGACGGTGAGCACCGCACCGGCGATGAGCACCGGCAGGCTCGCACGCCGCCCCGTGACCGGTGGCAGCATCGGCTGGAGCGCCGCGAGCGGCGACACGCGGGTCGCGCGGAGCGCTGGGCGCAAGGCGGCGAACAGCGTGATGACGATGGCGATCGCCAGTGGTACGAGGATCGCCGTCGGGGTGGCGGCGAAGTCGTTGAGACCGAGCTTGGCGGCCTTTCCGACCTGGACCAGGACGAACGCGAACAGGCCACCTCCGAGCACACCGACGACGCCGCCGATGACCCCCATGAGGAACGCCTCGGACAGGACCGTGCGGAACACCTGGCCCCTCGTCGCTCCGACGCAGCGCAGCAGGGCGAGCTGACGCGAGCGCTGCGCGACGAGGATCGAGAACGTGTTCGCGATCACCAGGGCTCCGACGAACAGCGCGACGGCGGCGAACCCGAGCAGGAAGTTCGTGATGATCGACAGGGTTGTCTTGATGGACTGCTTCTGAGCGTCGAGGTACTCGGGACCGGTCTGCACCGAGAGCTGGTTCGCACCGACCTCGCTCATGGACGAGACGGCCGTCTTCAGCGAGCTGGGGTTGCCGCCGAACACGTACGCCGTCGTGTAGCCCGTGGGTCCGACCGACGAGGGCCTCGTCAGGTCAGTCGGCGTCGCGACGGCGAAGGTTCCCGACGGGTCCCCGTACTCGCTGCCAGGTCGGATGATGCCGACGACGGTGAGCGTGGCGGTCTGCGCCCGGTCCTGGGTGTAGATCTCGACCGTCGATCCGACGGAGACCTTGCGGGCCGTGGCGAGGGACTCGGTGAACGCCACCTCGCCGGCGGCCGCGGGTAGACGCCCAGTGACGACGGTCGTGGCCGACCCGGGTTCGGGCAGCTCTCGAAGGACGAGGTACTGGCTTCCCCCACCCGTCTTCTGCTCGAAGATCGACACCGCGCTGGCCGTCACCTTGGTCACTCCGGGCTGCTGCTTCAGGCTGGTGATGAGGGTCGGCGGGACCATGCCGCCCCGATCCGACGAGACGACCAGGGACGCGCCTTGAGCCGGACCCGCGACCTGGGCGTTGATGCTCTGCTCGAGAGAGGCCGACAGGAAGAACGTCGCAGCAGCGAAGGCGACACCGACCGCGATGGCGATGACGGACGCGATGAGCCTGCGCGGCTCGCGCAGCATCACTTCCTCCGCTCGTCGGCCACGACGTGGCCGTCGGCGAGCCGGATCGTGCGGTCGGCGAACGATGCCGCCTGCGCGTCGTGGGTGACCATGACCACGGTCTGCCCGAGCTCGTCGACGCTGTGACGCAGGAACCGGAGCAGGGCGAGACCCGAGGCCGAGTCGAGGGCTCCGGTGGGCTCGTCGGCGAAGATCACCGTGGGCTTGGTGATCATGGCGCGGGCGACGGCGACCCGCTGCTGCTGGCCCCCGGACAGCTCGGAGGGGCGGTGCGTGAGCCGGTCGCGCAGCCCGAGGACGTCGATGACCTGGTCGAGCCATGCTTGGTCCGGCTTCTTGCCGGCCAGCTTGAGCGGAAGGAGGATGTTGTCCCTCGCGTCGAGGGTCGGCAGCAGGTTGAACGACTGGAAGACGAAGCCGACGGCCTCACGGCGTACGAGCGTCAACGCCTTGTCGGCGAGCGCCGTGATCTCCGTCTCGCCGATCCAGACGCGACCGCCGGACGGCGAGTCGAGACCGGCGATGCAGTGCAGCAGCGTCGACTTCCCCGACCCCGACTGCCCCATGATCGCCGTGAACTGCCCCGCGAAGAGCTCGAGTGCCACCCGGTCGAGCGCGTGGACGGCCGCCTCGCCCTTGCCATAGATCTTGGTCAGGTGCTCGGTCCGGACTGCCGCTCGCTCCTGGATGGGGGCGTGGGGGGCGTAGACGGCGGTCATGTGGGTCTCCTCGAGAGTGCTGCGATACCGCGACCAGCCTATGAGAGGGCTGTGACCCGGACATCGGGGGCGCTGCCCTGAGGAAACACCCGGAACCCGGGCTCCGGCACTCAGGGTCGGCTGGACGCAGCGAAAGGTTCCCGGGCCCGAGGACGTTGTACGAGGTGTGGCGGGCGTCAAGGCCGCGGCATCCGCGGCAGGACGGGTACAGGGAGGCGTGATGACACATCGAGTCGTGGTGGTGGGGTCCGGCTGCGGCGGACTCTTCGCGGTGAAGGCTCTTGCCAAGGCCGACGTCGAAGTGACCCTGATCGACCAGAGCAACCACCATCTGTTCCAGCCCCTGCTCTACCAGGTGGCGACGGGGATCCTGTCGGAGGGGGAGATCGCCCCCACGACACGCGACATCCTCCACAAGTACCGCAACGTACGGGTCCTCCAAGGCCTCGTCGAGTCTGTCGACGTCGACGCCAGGTGCGTCTCGTGGCGGTTCCACGAG
>DAIEHO010000085.1 GCA_027353565.1 Propionibacteriaceae bacterium | reverse complement strand
TGGCCCACCTCGTGCCCACCGCTGGACCCACTCGCGACCCGTCGGAGCCGTTCCACGTGGAGTCGGCCGTGATGACAACGGGGTCGGCATGGGGGTCGGTGCACTCGACGCAGGCGATCGCGGCACCCGAGGCACCGCTGGCCTGGACCCCCGACCAGGCAGTCGCCAGCACCTACCCCCCGCCGCAGCCCGTACAGGGCTTCCCGGCACCCGGGACCCCTGAGTGGTTCGGGCCGCCGACGGCGTACGAGACGAGCGCGGTGCAGGTCCCACTCACGTTCGGCACGGTCACCGAGGGCCTCTCGTGGGGCGTCATCATCACCCTGCTGCTGGGCGGCATCATCGCGTACCTGTCTCCGGTCCTCCTCCTGATCGCCTTCCTGCTCGCCGGACAGGTGAGGTACCGCCGGAAGCTCGTCAAGATCGGCTTCATCGCCGCCATGGTGATCGTGGTCCTCGCAGGTGCGGGCGCCATGGTCGGGACCGCCGACACGACTCTCGCATGGGAGTCGATGGACACGGCGGCCGTGTGGAGCTGCTGGTTGCTGGTCGCCTTCGGGCTGGTCATGTCCGGCCTCGGCATCCACCGTGGCGAAGGTCCCGAATCCTGAGGCTCACTCCAGGATGAGGGATTCCTGGGACGGATCGCCTGGGAATGCAGTTCCCGTTAGCATGTGTCCGTGCCTCGTCACTGGCAGGTACTTCTGATGGCCGCGCTCGGGATAGGCGCGACCGTCCTCGCCGTGCCGCGTGCTCTCAGCGGCATCGTCGCGGTCCCCCAGGGGGCGGAAGCCGGCATCTCTCGTACAGTCGCGGCCACGAGCTCCACGAAACCCACCACCGCGAAGATGCCCGTGTGGACGGCACCTGCTGGCACCTCCCCGTCGCGGACACATGACACCGTGCCCCCGGCCGCGATCACCGGCCTGCGGCTGGTCGCCAACGACGACGCGACGATCTCGCTGGCGTGGGATCCCGGCACGGACAACGTGGCCGTCAAGGCGTACGTGGTCAAGGGTGACGGCTTCCCGTCGTTCCAGACCACCGACACCAAGGCGACGGTCGCCTGGCCCCACCGCACGAGCAGCGTCTCCGTGCTGGTGTCCGCGGTCGACACCTCAGGCAACCAGGGCCAGTGGCGCAGCCTGGTCGTCACGCCGCCCGTGGCCCCGGCCGGAACCGCCACCACGGGCACCCCGACGACCGCACCCGTGACGACTCCCACGGTCACGGCAGATCCTCCGTCGTCGACATCGTCCACCGGCACGGCCTCGGTCAGCAGCACCCCCACCGACACCGCATCGACGGGCAGCGCCTCCACGGGTGCCAGCCCCGTCCAGTCGGCAGCCGTCCAGAGCCCCGCCGGCAGCACCGTCCCAGCCGGCTCGGCGAGCGTTTAGCCCACCCGAGCGGAGCCGCAGTGGCCCAGCGCCACCGGTACGACGCTCTCCTCCACCGTCCCGAGGTCGACCGGCCACCCGACCGGATCGCGTGCGATCTCGACGATCCGCGCCAGGTCGACGGGCCAGACCTGCTCCTCGGACGGCTCGTCCACCCTGCGCCACGCGTGGCCCTGTACGGACTCCCGCTCGAACTCCGTGTGGCCCGAGACATCCACGTCGAACTGCTCGCCCACCGCCACGACGAAGATCTCCTCGGTCTGCTCCGTGACCTGGTCGCTGTAGCCATGGAGCGTCACCCGGACGGCCACGGGTCCGAGAAGGTCGGCGTGGTCGACGACGTAGCCGGACTCCTCCCTCAGCTCCCGGCGGGCGGCCTCCCGCGGAGTCTCGTCGCCGTCGATGCCGCCGCCCGGGAGCGTCCACCAGCTCGATCCAGGGACGCCGGGGTCGCGGTCGTTGAACATCAGGACGCGGGCGTCGCTGCTCGCGGGGTCGTCGGCCAGCACCACCACTCGTACGGCTCGGCGGGTCCGGAAGGTCCGCTGCTCGGGCGGTACGGCACGTCCTCGGGTACGGAACGGCTGGCTCACGTCTGCCAGCGTACGGCGCATCACCGGCTGGCCCTGCCCAGCACGGGTTTTGTACGGTGAGGTCGTGACCCTTCCCGTCCTCGGATCGCTGGTTTCGCTGTCCGTCCTCGACCACCTCGACCTCGTCGCCGCCTCGACCGCGCAGGCGCTGAGCAGCTGGGCGTACGCGGACCAGGTCGCGGTCTGCGAGATCGACCCCCACCTCGCCGACACCACCGCGCTCACCGCGGCGTTCGACCTCCCGCTCGACGCCAGCGGGAACTGCGTGCTGGTCGCCGGCGCCCGCGCCGGGGAGGAGCGGATCGCAGCCTGCCTCGTTCCGGCCAGCACCCGTGCCGACGTCAACACGCTCGTACGGCGCCAGCTGGACGTACGCAAGGCCTCGTTCCTGCCCATGGACCGCGCGGTCGAGGAGTCCGGCATGGAGTTCGGAGGCATCACGCCCGTCGGGCTCCCCGCTCGATGGCGCCTGCTCGTCGACTCGGCGCTCACCAGCCAGGCGGTCGTCTGCATCGGTTCCGGTCTCCGCCGCTCCAAGCTGCTCGTCCCCGGGTCCGTCCTCTCGCACCTGCCCCTCGCGGAGGTCGTCGACGGCCTCGGGCGCTGAATTCGACACCACCGGAACGCCGGACTATCGTCTCGCGTCTGCCCTTTCCACGACTCGCTCCGGCGAGGCGGGAGGCAACGCCTGCACCACGTCTGACCTGGAGCGGTACATGTCCTCGCACGATCCCGTCCTCTCCTCCGAACGCCGACACCTCGCTGAGTCCCGCGAAGCACTGCACCGCATGCGCGAGGCCACCACCCGCGTCGAGAACGCCGTCGGTGGCGACGCGGTCTCCACCCAGTACCTCAAGCAGACCCTGTACCGGCGGATGCGCTCCCTCGAGGACGACCCGACGGTCCCCTTGTTCTTCGGCCGGCTCGACTACGCCGCGGCGCTGGGCGCCGAGCTGGACGAGCGTCTGTACATCGGCCGGCGCCACGTCACCGGCGAGCTCGGCGGCGAACCACTCGTCATGGACTGGCGCGCGCCGATGTCCCTGCCGTTCTACCGTGCACGCCCCGGCGACCCGATGGGCGTCGCGATGCGGCGCCGGTTCGGGTTCCGCCATGGCGAGATCACCGCGTACGAGGACGAGGACCTCGTGTCCGCGTCGGACGCCGGCTCCCGGCTGCTCGCCGAGGAGATCGAGCGGCCACGTACGGGCCCGATGCGCGACATCGTCGCAACGATCCAGCCCGACCAGGACGTCCTGGTCCGTACGGATCTGGCGACGTCGCTGTGCATCCAGGGGGCGCCGGGCACAGGGAAGACGGCGGTGGGCCTGCACAGGGCGGCGTACCTGCTGTACGCGCACCGCGACCAGCTCTCCCGCTCCGGCGTCCTGGTGGTCGGTCCGAACGAGTCCTTCCTGGGCTACATCGGCGACGTCCTGCCGGCGCTGGGCGAGATCGACGCGCGCCAGACCACGGCCGAGGGCCTGCTGACCGAGTCGACCGGGGCGACGGTACGAGCCCATGACTCGGCTGCCGTGGCCACGCTCAAGGGCGACGCCCGTCTGGCTGACGTCCTGTACCGGGCGGTCTGGGGATCGCTCACGGAGCCGAGCGGGCCGCTCGTCGTCCCGTACGGGTCGAGGGTCGTCCGCGTCCCATCACACCGCGTCGCCTTGGCCGTGGAGTCGCTGCGCGAGCGTGGAGTGCGCTACGAGGCGGGCCGGAAGCTGTTGCCGCAACGGCTGGCCCACGAGGTGCTGCTGCGGCTC
>DAIEHO010000074.1 GCA_027353565.1 Propionibacteriaceae bacterium | reverse complement strand
CGAGCGCGGCGACGTCGCCCGCCAGCTCGTCCCGCTCGATGCGCGCGGCGACAAGGTCGCCCCTCAGCGTGGACAGGACGCGCAGCTGATCGGCGATGAGCTTGTTGCGCTGGATGACCTCCGAACGGGTCGCGGCCAGATCGGTGCGCGTGGAGGTCAGCGTCTCCGCCAGCACGCCGTTCCGCTTGCGCAGCACCTCACGGACGATGGTGGCCGACTGACGCGTCTCGAACAGGAGCTCCTGATGCCGGTTCTCCGCCGAGAGCAGCTGCCCATGGCCCTCGAGCTTGACGTCGACGACCTCCTGCCAGGCCGCGCGTACGGCCACCACAGCGGCGAAGGCGAGGACGACGATCCCCAGCCGGCCGAACCAGATGCTGCCGAACAAGGAGGAGAGAGCGAAAGCGCTGCCGACCGCCAGCGACACCTCCGACAGGCGACGATGCGGTGAGACCGGTTGTGAACGTTGTGGGGAAGTCACGCGCGTCAGCGTATGACGGACGGTCGGAGCCACGCGTGAGGCTCGGCTACGTGTCGGGGTTTTCGTCGTCGTCCGGCGTCCGACAGGCCCTCTCCAATGCCCATCCGGAGATGACCAGACAGATCGCAGCCGCTGCGGTGATGAAACCGAGGATCAGCCTCTGCTTGGGAAGCGGTGCGTCGAGGTGCGCGACGCTGAACAGCGCGAACACGATGTAGCCACCGGTCAGCAGCGCGCCCCCGAGCATCAGCGCCTTGGCGATCGCGAGGGTCGCCAGTGCCCGTCGCGGGTCCTGACGCTGACGGACGACATGGTTGCGCACGTAGGTCACCCGCGCGAGGACGGCAGCGGCGACAGCACCGGCGAACAGCAGCATGGGCGTCGTCCAGGGAACGCTCGGCATGGTCAGGGCGTACGCACTCACGCCGAACATGATCAGGAACGTGAGGCCCGCGCCGACGATCGCCGCGAGGACGAGTGCGCGGAACCGGGTGGGCTGGACGCCCGACGGCGAGTCAGGCATGGGCTGTCCCGAGGTCGACGTCCGGCCCGGGACGAACACCTGAGGCGTCGACCGTCCGTGCGAGCTCGGCCACCTGCCCGAGCCCGGGCACGACGAAGCCTGGGTCGACCTCCGCCCACGGCACGAGCACGAAGGCCCGCTCGTGCGCACGCGGATGCGGCACGGTGAGCTCGTCGGTGTGGACCACGACGTCGCCGAGGGCGAGGATGTCGACGTCGAGGGTCCGAGGGGCGTTGCGCACGGTTCGTACCCGCTGGGCGGTGAGCTCGAGCCGCTTCGCGAGGCTGAGGAGCTCCGCGGCAGCGAGCGACGTCTCCCCGACCGCGACGGCGTTGAGGTAGTCGGGCTGGGCCGGTCCCCCGACGGGGTCGGTCTCGTAGGCGCTGGAGACCCGTACCTGTCCGACACCCCCCTCTGCGAGGCCGGCGACCGCCGCCCTGAGGTGGTCCACGCGGTCACCGAGGTTGGAGCCCAGTCCGAAGGCGACCCTCATCGCGTCCTCGTCATGGTCAGCCGTACGTCGGAGGCGTGGGCGTCCCGGGACGCACGCGGCTTGTGGACACAGGCCCGGACCGCGATCGCCGCGGAGCCCTCGAGCAGCGCCTCGCACACGGCGGCGGCGAGCGACTCCACGAGCAGGACCGTGCTGGTCTCCACCACGTGGCGTACGACCTCGCTGGCCACGACGTAGTCGATGCTGCCGGCGAGGTCGTCGTTCGCCACGGCCGCGTCCATGCTCAGCCACATCGTCACGTCGACGGTGAACGGCTGCGGACCCAGCGCCTCGTCCGCGTACAGCCCGTGCACACCCTCGGCGGCGATGCTCGAGATGTCGATGCGGTCGGCCAGCCGCAGTGCGTCGTGCTCGGCCGCTGTGACCGGCCGCATCAGGTCTGCACCAGCCTGGTGGCCACCCGGACGGCGGCGAGGTGAGGAGCAACGGTGTGCGTGCGGACTCCCCACGCGCCGTGCGTCGCCAGCCAGGTCGTGATCGCCACGGATGCATCATCGCGCGCTTCGGGGCCGCCGGGGGCCACTGGGTCGAGCATCCCCTTGCGGGATGCACCCCAGAGCACCGGCAGGCCGATGCCGTGGACGGCTTCGACTCCCCGCAGTACGTCCCAGCTCTGGTCACGGGTCTTCGCGAAGCCGAGCCCCGGGTCGACGACGAGCCGGTCGGGTTCGATGCCCGCGACGACGGCGGCCCTCACGCGCTCCAGCAGCTCGTTGACCACGTCGGTGACGACGTCGTCGTACCTCGCGTGCTGGTCCATCGTCGCGCTGTGCGCCCTCCAGTGCATCGCCACGTACACGCAGCCGAGCGAGGCCACGGTACGCAGCATCGCCGGATCGGCGAGCCCGCCGGACACGTCGTTGACGACGACAGCGCCGGCCTCGACGCACCTCGCGGCGACCTCGGCGCGCATCGTGTCCACCGACACGGCGACCCCGGCCCCGGTGAGCCGGGTGACGACTGGAAGGACACGCGTCAGCTCTGTCTCGGCACTGACCCGGTCGGCCCCGGGACGGGTGGACTCTCCGCCGACGTCGACCAGGGAGGCCCCCGCCGCCGCCATCCTCAGCCCGTGCTCGACGGCGGTGTGCACGTCGGTGTAGCGGCCACCGTCGGAGAACGAGTCGGGCGTCACGTTGAGGACGCCGACGACCCGGGTGGGTCCGGGGGTCAGCAGCGGGGCGGCTGCGGTCACCGCGGTCCTTGGATGAGTGACATGGCCTCCGCACGTGCGGCCGTCTCGCGCAGCTCGCCCCGTACGGCGGTGGTGATCGTACGGGCGTTGGGCTTCTGGGCTCCGCGGATCGTCATGCACAGGTGCTCGCACTCGAGCACCACGATGACGCCGCGCGGGTCGAGCCGCTCGACGAGCGCATCGGCGATCTGTGCGGTGAGCCGCTCCTGCACCTGCGGTCGCCGGGCGAACCCGTCGACGACGCGTGCCAGCTTGGACAGCCCGACGACGCCGTGGCCGGCGCCGGGGATGTAGCCGACGTGGGCGACGCCCATGAACGGTACGAGGTGGTGCTCGCAGGTCGAGTTGACCTCGATCTCACGCACGAGGACCAGCTCGTCCTCGATGATGTCGAACGTCGTCCTCAGGTGTTCACCCGGATCGGTGTGGAGACCGGAGAACACCTCCCTGTAGGCTCTCGCCACGCGACGCGGCGTGTCCACGAGACCGTCACGGTCGGGGTCCTCGCCGATCGCGATGAGGATCTCGCGGACGGCCGCCTCGATCCGCGGCAGGTCGAAGGTCGCACCGTGCCCCACCGGCTTGAGGAGACCGCGACCAGAGCCGTCCATGTCAGTTCTGCTCGAAGGGACGGTCGTTGCTCTGGCCCGGTGTCCAGGTCGGCGGCGCCCAGCCACCGGTCGGGGTCGGGTCGGTCCACGGCTCGCTCGGCGGCGTGTGCCCGGGTGGGAGCTGGATCCCACCGGCCGGCACCGGGTCGAGCTGCGGGTCGGGCCGTGCGGGCGCGTTCACGGGCGGGAGGTCGGAGGGACGACGCGTCTCGGACCCGGTCCACGCCGGGCGCTTGTCGTGCCTCTTGAGCGGCCTGAAGATCGCCGCGACCTGCTCCTTGTCGAGCGTCTCCTTCTCGAGCAGCTGACGCACCAGCTCGTCGAGGACGTCGCGGTTCTCCACGAGCACGTCGAAGGCCTCCTGATGGGCCGAGGCGATAAGGAGCGACACCTCCTCGTCGATGATCGCGGCGGTGCTCTCCGAGTACGCGCGCTGCTGGGTCATCTCCATGCCCACGAACGGCTCACGGTCGTCGGAGCCGAGCTGTACGGCACCGAGCCGCGCCGTCATGCCGTACTGCGTGACCATCGCGCGGGCGACCTTCGTCGCCTTCTCGATGTCGTTGCTGGCACCGGTGGTGGGGTCGTGGAAGACCAGCTCCTCCGCGGCGCGACCGCCGAGCATGTACGCGAGCTGGTCGAGAAGCTCGCCCCTCGTCTGGCTGTACTTGTCCTGGTCCGGCAGCACCATCGTGTAGCCGAGCGCCTTGCCGCGCGGGAGGATCGTGACCTTCTGCACCGGGTCGGTGGCCGGCATCGCGGCCGCCACCATGGCGTGGCCCCCTTCGTGGTAGGCCGTGATGAGGACCTCCTCGGGGCTCATCAGCCGGGTGCGACGCTGGGGTCCGGCGATCACGCGGTCGATCGCCTCGTCAAGGGCGTAGTTGTCGATCTGGCTCTTGTTCGTACGCGCCGTGAGGAGGGCGGCCTCGTTGAGCACGTTCGCGAGGTCGGCACCGGTGAAGCCGGGCGTACGACGCGCGACGCTCCCGAGGTCGACGCCCGGCGCCATCGGCTTGCCCTGGGCGTGGACCTGGAGGATCTGGCGTCGGCCGTTGAGGTCGGGCGCGTCCACGGGGATCTGGCGGTCGAAGCGGCCTGGACGGAGCAGGGCCGGGTCGAGCACGTCTGGACGGTTCGTCGCGGCGATGAGGATGACGCCGCCGCGCACGTCGAAGCCGTCCATCTCGACCAGCAGCTGGTTCAACGTCTGCTCACGCTCGTCGTGCCCGCCACCCATGCCCGCTCCACGGTGACGGCCGACGGCGTCGATCTCGTCGATGAAGACGATCGCGGGGGCAGCTTCCTTGGCCTGCTCGAACAGGTCGCGCACTCGGGACGCACCGACGCCGACGAACATCTCGACGAAGTCCGACCCGGAGATCGAGAAGAACGGGACACCAGCCTCACCGGCGACCGCTCGGGCGAGCAGCGTCTTGCCGGTGCCGGGCTGCCCGTACAGCAGGACGCCCTTGGGGATCTTCGCGCCGACGGCACGGAACTTGGCCGGCTCTGCGAGGAACTCCTTGATCTCCTGGAGCTCCTCGATGGCTTCGTCCACGCCGGCTACGTCGGCGAACGTCGTCTTCGGCGTGTCCTTGGTGGCGATCTTCGCCTTCGACTTCCCGAACTGCATGACACGGGACCCGCCGCCCTGGAGCGAGTTGATGAGGAAGTAGAAGATGACGCCGATGATGAGGAACGGCACCAGCGTTCCGACCAGGCTCCCCCAGAAGCCGAGGTTCGGGTTGACGCCCTTCCACGACTCGAGGGTGCCGGCTGCGACCCGGGCGTTGAGCCGGGTGATGATGTCCTGCGACTCGGTGCCGACCCAGGTCGCCTTGATCTTGGTCTGCTTGGCGTCGGCCTCGGTGACCTCGATCGTCTGCTCGGTGTCGGTGAGGATCACCTCTTTGAGCGGGGTGTCGCTGTTGATCAGCTGGATCACCTGGCTCGTGGGCACGTCCTTGTAGCCCGTGATCTGCCCGGTCAGCTGAATGACCCAGCTCGCCGCGAGGATCACGATCAGGATCCACAGGAACGGCCCGCGGACAATGCGTTGAAAGGTGCTCATACCCTGCCTTGGAAGGATGTCGCCAACAAGAACATGACCTTACCAGCGGCTCCCATGCTCTCGGTCCGCCCACCGTGGGCCTCAGACGCTCCCATGAGGACGCCTTCACCATGTCTTACACATCCCCTTGGGTGGGCATTACCCTGCATGACGCAGGATGGGTGATACCCCGGCCCCAACCTGGCCGCACACGATTCCCTGAACCATGAGGAGCAGCATCCGCGATGAGCTCAGACGCGACGAGGACCTCCCTTCCCCGCCGAGGCCAGCCCCCTGAGAAGCAGCGCTCTCTTCGGTTCCGTCGGATCCGGGCGGCGGTCCTCGGCCTGGCCGTCCTGCTGGTCGCGGCCACCGGGGTGTCCGTCGCACCCGCGCTCCTGGCGCCCGGTACGGACTCGACTGCCGCGCGGCTCGCGGAGTGGGGCCGCGAGCACGGCCTGGGCTGGGCGGTGACGATGCTCGAGCAGGTCCAGTACGCCAAGGACAAGCCGGTCGTCGGGGGGTCGCTCGCCGGGGGCCTGCCCACCATCGCCACGGATCCCAGCGCGACCGCCTCGGCCTCCCACGCCAGCAAGATGCTCACGCCCCCGCCCGGGACGCTGACGCCCCTGGTCAGCTCACCGCTCGCGGGTGAGGGCGTGTGGCACGACCTCTACACGGTGAACGGAACGGCCGCCGCCCGGGTCGCCTCCTTGCGTCCGGACTCGCTCCACACCTCGTACTACGTGCAGGTGGTCTGGATGGACCCCGCGCTCGTGACGTTCCGTCTGCACCCCGGCTACAAGGTGCCCGGGCCTGCGATCACGCCCGACAACCAGCTCAGCCCGGCCGAGGTGAGCTCAGTGCTGGCCACCTTCAACTCCGGCTTCCTCATGGCGGACGCGCGCGGCGGGTACTGGCAGAACGGGCAGTCGATCGTCCCTCTGCGCACGGGAGCGGCATCCATGGTGCTCACGACGGACGGGCACATCAAGATCGAGTCCTGGCAAGGTGGAACACCGTCGTCCGACACCGCCGCCGTGCGTCAGAACCTCGACATGGTGATTCAGAACGGGGTCATCGCGCCGGCAGTGACCCAGGCGAGCGCCTCGGTGTGGGGCAAGACGATCGGCAACGCCGCGTACGTCTGGCGCAGCGGCATCGGCATCCGGGCCGACGGCTCGGTGGTCTTCGTGGTGGGTCCGGCCATGAACATCCAGACGCTGGCCGGTGTCCTGCAGGACGCCGGCGCGGTGAACGCCATGCAGCTGGACATCAACCCCGACTGGACGAACTACATCACCTACACGCACCCGACCCCGGGCACGGCGACTCCCAGCGTGCTTCCCCCGCCGAACGCCTCGGTGCACGCCAACCGCTACCTGCAGCCGTCTTCGCGTGACTTCGTGGCCGTGCTGCCGCGCTGAGTTCAGCTGTAGACGTGCGGCGCCAGAGTGCCGAGACCGGAAAGGTTCCGGTAGCGGCCGGCGTAGTCGAGGCCGTAGCCGACGACGAACTCGTTGGGGATGTCGAAGCCGACGTACTTGACGTCGATCGGGTTGCGCGCGGCCTCCGGCTTGCGGAACATCGCCATCACCTCGAGGCTGGCGGGCTTGCGAGACTTGAGGTTCTCCAGCAGGTACGCGAGCGTGAGACCGGTGTCGACTATGTCCTCGACGACGAGCACGTGGCGGCCGAGCAGGTTGGAGTTGAGGTCCTTGAGGATGCGGACCACACCCGAGCTCGAGGTACCCGAGCCGTACGACGAGATCGCCATCCAGTCCATCTCGCAGTGCACGGTCAGCGCGCGGGAGAGGTCGGCCATCACCATCACCGCACCGTTGAGCACGCCGACCAGCAGCAGGTCCTCGCCGCGGTAGTCGGCGTCGACAAGGGCGGCGACCTCCAGGAGCCGCTCGTCGATCTGGCTCTTGGTGTAGAGCACTTGGGACAGGTCATCGGAGACATCGCGCAGATCC
>DAIEHO010000046.1 GCA_027353565.1 Propionibacteriaceae bacterium | reverse complement strand
TGTCGGCGCCCAGACGCCTGGCCGCCTCTGCGGACATCGCCAGCTTCTCCCACGGGTCGTCGCCCCATGTGCGCTGGGTGACGAGGAGACAGGGGGCGTGCACGGCGAGGACGGGTACGGCGTGGAAGTCGCGCAGCTTCTCGACGGCGTCGATGTCGGCGGCGACGGGGTCGATGCCGACCATGAGCTCGACGCCGTCGTAGCCCAGGGCCGCGGCGAGCTCGAAGCCGCTCGCGGTCGTCTCCGGGTAGACCGAGGACGTCGACAGGAGCACCTTGGCCGAGTTCGCTGCAGTCGGGTGGACAGGCACCAAGCCAGCCTAGCGGCCACACCTGACAATGGGATGTGGCCGCCGTCGCGGCTCCCATCCGCCCGCTCCCCCAGGCGGCGGAGCGCCTAGGGAGGGGGTCGATTTCGCGGTGGGGTGCAGTGGTGACCAGAATGGGGCACATGCACGTCGATCATGTCGTCTATGCCGTCGGACCAGATGGGCTCGCCGCCGAGGCGAAGAGGTTCGAGGACGCACTCGGAGTCAAGTCGCGCGACGGCGGGATCCACCCACGGTTCGGCACCATCATGCGGCTCATCCCGCTCGCCGCAGACCGTTACCTGGAGATCGTCGAGGTGCTGGACCACCCCGCCGCCGACAAGGCGCCGTACGGTCAGGCTGTCCGCGCCCGGTCGGAGCTCGGTGGCGGCTGGCTCGGCTGGGTCGTCTCGGTGGACGACCTCACCCCGTTCGAGCAGCGCCTCGACCGCCCCGCCGTCGTGGGCCTTCGGCACTTCCCGGACGGCCGCGCGCTCGAGTGGCGCCAGATCGGCGTGAAGGGCCTCATCGCCGATCCCCAGCTCCCCTACTTCATCACGTGGGTGTCCGAGCCCGACGTCCGCCCGAGCGCCCTCACGGGCACCGTGGCGCTCAAGAACATCGAGATCGCCGGCAACCGCCAGCGGGTCGAGGACTGGCTCGGCGCGTCCGTACCGCCCGTCTTCGACGGCGTCGGCATCGACTTCTCCTCCCCCAGCGGCTACCCGGGCGTGCAGTCCGTGACGTTCATGACCGCGGCGGGCGAGGTACGCATCTGAGCTGAGCCGGATCGGCTCCTCGCAGGCGCTTCCTCAGGGTGCCTGACCGATGTGCGCCCCGTACCTCTTCCCAGCCCCCCGTTCGAGCCGCGCGAGGAAGTGTCAGCGCGGCGTGAGAGAGTCACGGCCATGGCGAAGCAGATGGCTCGAGTGACATACCGGTGCACCGAGTGCGGGTGGACATCGGTGCGCTGGGTCGGACGCTGCGGGGAGTGCCAGACCTGGGGAAGCGTCTCGGAGGCAGGTGGACCGAAGCTCCAGCAGGTGGCGGCCACCGCTCCGCTGAGCCGTGCCGTCCGGATCGGCGAGGTCGACGAGCAGGCCGCCAACAGGATGCTGACCGGAGTCGGCGAGCTGGACCGGGTCCTCGGGGGCGGGCTGGTGCCCGGGGCTGTGGCCCTGCTCGCCGGCGAGCCCGGGGTCGGCAAGTCCACCCTGCTGCTCGAGGTCGCCGCGAACTGGGCGCGGAAGGGCCGGCGCACCCTGTACGTGACGGGAGAGGAGTCGCCGGCACAGGTACGGCTTCGAGCGACACGGACGAAGAACGTCGCCGACGACCTGTTCCTGGCCGCCGAGACCGACCTCGGCACCGTGCTCGGCCACATCGAGGAGGTCGAGCCCTCCCTCCTCGTCGTCGACTCCGTGCAGACGATCGGCACCACCGAGTCGGAGGGGTCGCCGGGCGGCGTCTCCCAGATCCGGGAGGTCACGGCCGCCCTGGTCCGGGTGGCGAAGCGCCGCGGCATGTCGACCGTGATCATCGGCCACGTGACGAAGGACGGCTCGATCGCCGGCCCTCGGCTCCTCGAACACCTCGTCGACGTCGTGCTGTCGTTCGAGGGCGACCGACACTCGGGGTTCCGCATGGTGAGGGCGACGAAGAACCGGTACGGACCGGCGGACGAGGTCGGCTGCTTCGAGATGGTCGAGGCGGGCATCATCGAGGTCCCCGACCCGTCCGGGCTGTTCACGACGCGCCATGACGAACCCGTGCCCGGCACCTGCGTCACGGTGACGCTGGAGGGCAGACGGCCCCTGCTGGCCGAGATCCAGGCGCTGGTGGCGCCCGCACCACAGCAGGTCCCGCCCCGACGGGTGACCACGGGTCTCGACTCCGGGCGCTTCCAGATGGTGCTCGCGGTGCTGCAGCGCAAGGCGGGCCTGTCGCTGGCGACGAAGGACGTGTACGCGTCGACAGTCGGCGGCGCCAGGGTCGACGAGCCGCCGTCCGACCTGGCGCTGGCCGTGGCCGTCGCGTCGGCCGCGCTGGACCGCAACTTCCCCGCGAAGGTGATCGCCCTGGGCGAGGTCGGGCTCGCCGGTGACCTCCGGCGCGTGCCCGGCCTGGAGCGCCGCCTCCAGGAAGCCGCACGGCTCGGCTTCACCACCGCCGTGGTCCCGGTGCCCGGAAAGGGCGAAAGGCTCGACATCCCGTCGACGATGCGCGTCGTGCAGGCAGGCACACTGCACGAGGCCCTGGCGTCGCTCGACCTCCGCCCACGACGCGGGGGCGAGAACCTGGGCTGAACGGCAGGGACGCCGGCCCACGCCGGCCGGCGCCGAGCGCGTCCGGCGAATCGGCGGGGCAGCAGCCGGGTGGGCCGACTACGATTCGGAGTCACCCCGAGAGATGAGGCAGAGGTGGACCACGACCGACTGGGTCGCTACCAGGCGCAGATGGCGCCTGGAACCCTCCTTCGCGAAGGCCTCGACAGGATTCTCGCCGGCCGTACGGGTGCGCTCATCGCCATCGGCGACACCGAGGAGGTTGCTGAGGTCTCGACAGGAGGCTTCCACCTCGACGCGCCGTTCACGCCCACTGGGCTGCGTGAGCTGTCGAAGATGGACGGCGGACTCGTTGTCACCGCGGATCTCAGCCGGATCGTACGTGCGGGCGTCCACTTCGTGCCCGACGCCTCCATCGAGACCGTCGAGACGGGCACCCGTCACGCGAGCGCCGACCGCCTCGCCAAGCAGACCGGCATCCCGGTCGTGACGGTGTCGGCGTCCATGTCGACGATCGCGTTGTACCTCGACGGCCAGCGCCATGTCGTACAGCGCACCGACGCCCTGCTGGCACGTGCGAACCAGGCGCTGGACGCGCTCAGCCGGTACAACGACAGGCTCGAGAGCGTGACGGCCACCCTGTCGTCGCTCGAAGTGGCCGACCAGGTGACTGCGAGGGACGTGGTGCTGGTCGCCCAGCGGCTCGAGCTCGTACGGCGCCTCGCCGGCGAGGTGCGCGGCTACATCCGACAGCTGGGCGTCGATGGGCGCCTGCTCGACCTGCAGCTCCACGAGGCCACCGACCATCTCGCGGACCTCGCCGGGCACCTGAGGCTCGACTACTCCGACGACGCCGAGGTGATGACGTTCGACCGCCTCTCCGCCCTCGTCGACTCCGAGATCGTCGACCTCGACCGGGTCGCTGCTGCGCTCGGCTTCTCGGGGCTCGACGACAGGCTCTCGCCTCGGGGGATGCGGCAGCTGCTGCTCATCCAGCGCCTGCCGCCGTCCCTCGTGCCGCGGCTGCTCGACCACTTCGGCGGGCTGCAAGGGCTCCTCGCCGCGTCGCACGCCGAGCTGCGGGAGGTCGACGGTGTCGGCGAAACCAGGGCCACGCTCATCCGTGACGGTCTCGTTCGAGCGACCGAGGCCGCCTACCGCTGAGCTGGCCCTCGGCAGCGCGCCGGTCGCGACGCGCCGGCCAGGTGTTCGTACGATGCTCCCATGGAGCCGGAGGCCCGCAGGGTCACACCCGGTCGGCTTCCCGAACGGGTGTACTGGTTCCGTCGCGCCTTCGTGGTGGTCTGCCTCGGCCTGGTCATCGCCCTGCTCATGTGGCTCGGCTCGCTTGCCGGCGGCCCGAGGACCGCAGCCCCGAGAGCCGCGAGCGCGCCGCCTGCGACCACGCAGGCTCCCTCGCCTCCCGACTCGCTCCAGGCCACCGCGCTCCCGGCACCTGCGTCGACGCTGACCGGATCGACGTCCGCGCCGACCGACTCGACCTCGGCGGTCACCGCGGCGGCCCCCGCCAGCAGCGCACCGACGGCCGCTGCCTGCGACCCGGCGGTGCTGACCCTGGACGTCACCGGCCCCGGCACGGTGAAGGCGGGCACCACAGCCCCGATCACGGTCACGGTCACCAACTCCGGGACGGACACGTGCGCGTTCACGTTCGACTCGCGCTTCGCGTTCCGGATCGTCTCGGGGAGTGACCCGATCTGGTCGATCGGCGACTGCGCGCAGTGGGCACCGTCGGGCACGCAGACACTGGCTCAGGGGGCGGCAGCGACCTGGCACACCACCTGGGACCGTCACCGCTCGCAGGCGACGTGCGTGTCCGTCGCCACAACGCTGAAGCCGGGCACGTACGTGGCGAGCGCCTCCTACACCGGCTCCTCGTCGGCCCAGCTGGTCATGCTGCTGACGGCCTGAGCGGTCGAACCGGGTCAGGAGAAGGGGTCGGGCGTCAGCGTGTACTTCGTCTGCAGGTACTCGTGGATGCCCTCGGCGCCCCCCTCACGGCCGAGCCCCGACAGCTTCCAGCCGCCGAACGGCGCAGCCGGGTTCGACACGACCCCGACGTTGAGCCCCATCATCCCCGTCTCCAGCCGCTCGATCATGCGTTGCCCCCGGGCCAGGTCACGCGTGTAGACGTACGAGACCAGGCCGAACTCTGTGTCGTTGGCGATGCGCACCGCGTCGTCCTCGTCGGTGAAGCGCACGATCGCGACGACCGGCCCGAAGATCTCGTCACGCAGGATCCGGCTGCCCGGTGCCACGTCGGTGAGCACGGTCGCTGCGTAGAACGTGCCGGCCCGGTCCAGCTTCTCGCCACCCACACGGATCGACGCTCCACGATCGACCGCATCCCGCACGAGCTCGTCGGCCTTCTCCACGGCCCGGGCGTCGATGAGCGGTCCGATCGTCACGCCCTCCTCCGTGCCTCGACCCGTGCGGAACGCCGTCACGCGCTCGGTGACGCGCCGGGCGAACTCGTCCGCGACGGACGCCTGGACGATGAACCGGTTCGCCGCCGTACAGGCCTCGCCGATGTTGCGGAACTTCGCAGCGATAGCGCCGTCGACGGCCTTGTCCAGATCGGCGTCGTCGAAGACGACGAACGGCGCGTTGCCCCCGAGCTCCATCGAGGTCCGCAGCACTCCGGTCGCCGCCTGCGCCAGCAGCCTCCGGCCGACGTCGGTCGACCCGGTGAAGGACAGCTTGCGCAGCCGAGGGTCGCCGATCACCGCCTCCGAGACCGGACCCGACGCAGTGGTGGTGATGACGTTGACGACACCCGCCGGTACCCCGGCGTCCTCGAGGAGCCGGGTCAGGAGAAGCGTCGTCAGCGGCGTCTGGGACGCCGGCTTGACCACCATCGTGCAGCCGGCCGCCAGGGCGGGCGCGATCTTGCGTGTCGCCATCGCCAGCGGGAAGTTCCACGGCGTGATGAGGTAGCACGGGCCGACGGGGTGCTGCGTGACGATCATCCGGCCGGTGCCTTCTGGGTTGGCGCCGTACCGCCCCTGCACGTGGGCGGCCTCCTCGCTGAACCAGCGCAGGAACTCGCCGCCGTACGCGACCTCACCGAGGGACTCGGCCAGGGGCTTGCCCATCTCGATCGTCATCAGCAGCGCGAGGTCGTCCTTGCGCGCCCGGACCAGGTCGAACGCGCGCCGCAGGATCTCGGCGCGGGTGCGGGCCGGGGTGCGCGACCACGACTCGTACGCGTCGCACGCGGCATCCAACGCGGCGACGCCGTCCTCGACCGTCGCGTCCGCGATCTCCTTGACCACCTCGCCCGTGGCGGGGTCGGTCACGCCGAACGTCGTATGGCCGGTCGCCGGACGCCACCGCCCACCGATGTACAGCCCGTCGGGAACGCTGGCCAGAAGGTCGGACTCGGAGGTGCTCATGGGACCGATCTTGCTCCGTCGGTCAACGGAGCAGGCGTCATCGACGAACCAGAACGGCTCCGGCGTGTCTGGGCAGCTCGAGCCGCTCACCGTCCAGGCACACAGGCGTCGGGGTCTGCCAGACGACCTCGTAGCTGTCGATCGTCAGGGGGATCGCGGCCGCGGCACCGCCCAGGTTCGCCGCAAGCAGCACATCCCCGCGTTCGACGGTGATCCAGCGGGCGTCCTCGTCGACCGTACAGCGCACGCGGCGAAGGTCCGGGTTGGTCAGCTCGGCGAGCGAGTGACGCAGCCGCGCCAGCTCCCGGTACCCATGGAGCACCACCGCGTGGCGTCCCGTGTCGAGCTCCTCCCAGCGAAGGATCGCCGATCGGTACGTCTCCGGGTCCTGCGGGTCTGCGACCTCGGCCGGGTCCCAG
>DAIEHO010000040.1 GCA_027353565.1 Propionibacteriaceae bacterium | reverse complement strand
ATCAGGCCTCCTCGGGTGTGGTGATGTGCTGGTCGAGGGCGACCAGAGCTGAGGTGAAGCGCGCCGCGTACTTGCTTATCCACCGGTTCGCGACCTGCTCGATGGGTACGGGGTTGAGATACAGGCGCTTCGTACGCCCCTGTCGCACAGGGATCACGAGGTCAGCCTCCTCGAGGACGGCCAGGTGCTTCATGACCCCGAACCGCGTCATCTCACTGAACCGTTCCGCCAGCTGCGTGACCGTCTGCCCGTCCTCGACGAACAGCGCGTCGAGGACCTCCCGTCTCGTGGGATCGGCAAGCGCTCGGAAGACCGCATCCATGAGAGGAGGTTACGTGACTAATGAGTCACATATCAAGCCCGCACAGGTCGTTGTCGGTTTCGGATCGATGCGCTGACGCGGGACGGACGTCAGCGGGCGCGGCGCTGCTGGCGGAGCTCCTCGAGGCGCCGGCGCTCACGGGTCGTGAGGGACTCGAGGCCGTGGTCCATGATCTTGTCGAGCAGCGCGTCCATCTCCTCGTCCTCGCGAGCAGGCGGCTCAGGACCGACCCACGGCCCCTGGACGACGTTGCTGACACCGGCGCCGGCGCGCGGTGCCGACTTGCGGCGCCGCTCCTCCCTGCCCACGCCCCGCGGACGTCGTCTCTGGCTGGGGGTGTACCGCTGACCGGGGATGAACCTGTACTGGCTCAGAAGACCGGCAAGCTTCGCGACGATCGCAGCCGCGACGAGGTTGAGGACGAAGTCGAGCAGCAGGAGCCAGGCGCGCCCGCCGATGTACTGGAGCAGCGGGATGACCACCATGACCAGCCCGAGGACCCAGGCCGGGATGCCGAAGAAGAACGGCATCCGGGGGTTGTCGGCGATGAACAGCAGCACGACGATCAGGGCGATCGTTCCGAGACCTTGGAGAATCGGCGCGTTCTCGCGGAAGCCTATGGAGATCAGCATGGCCAGCACGGATCCGGCAACCGTGATCCCGAGCAGCAACCAGCCGAAGCGGCCCTTCCCGAGCTCGCGTTCGAGCTGCCGTCCGGTGAACCAGAAGATGACGATGTACCAGACCGTCCAGAAGTCGGCGTAGTTCGCGATGGGCCACGTGACGACCTGCCACACGAAGCCGTGGCGGACGCTGTCGGGAAGGAGGACCAGGTAGGGCGCGACCGGCGCCAGCGCGAGCACGACCATCATCACCAGCGAAGCGCCCGCGACGAAGTCAGTCGTACCTACGCCGTAGGACCTGATGCGAAACCAGGGCCTCTCTTGATCGGATCCGGACAGCCAGCTCACGCCACAACCGTACCCACTCCGTACAGTGCGTCACAGCGAACGACCCTGTGAGCCGAAACCCTCGACCCGGGCTGTGCACTCTCCACAATTCCGCGGGCACTTCTTCAGGGCGATACAACAAACCCGTGAAGCATCCCGAGGGCGCTTCGACACCCGCTCACGAAGTGTCGTAGCGTGGCCGTCATGGCTCTCGCGCTGGTGACCGGAGGCACGGCCGGCATCGGCCACGCTTTCGCGGTCGAACTCGCCTCCCGTGGCTGGGATCTCGTCCTCGTGGCCCGGGACGAGCCTCGCCTCAAGAGCGTAGCCGAGGACCTCAAGGCCCGGTTCGGTCGTGAGACGGAGACGATCACGGCGGACCTCGCCGTGCGCTCGGACATGCTTCGCGTGGCCGAGCGTCTCGAGTGCACCGAGTCGCCGGTCGAGATGCTCATCAACAACGCCGGCTTCGGCATCCATGCCTCCCTGCTCGACAGGGACTTCTCCATCCAGGAACGAGCCCTCGACGTGATGTGCCTGGCCGTTCTCGTTCTCTCGGGCGCCGCCGGGCGCGCGATGTCCGCGCGCGGACACGGCTCGATCATCAACATCGGCTCGTCGTCGGGCATCATCACCACCGGCAACTACTCAGCCGTCAAGGCCTGGGTGAACACCT
>DAIEHO010000036.1 GCA_027353565.1 Propionibacteriaceae bacterium | reverse complement strand
CGCGAGCAGATCGCCGCCCGGTACACGGCGCGAGGAGTACCCACCAGCGCCGACCAGGTCGTCGTCACCGCAGGCGCCATGCTCGCCATCTCCGTCGCCCTCCACGCCCTGGCGCGACCGGGTGACCGCGTGGTGGTCGACTCCCCCACATACCCGGGCGCCCTGAGCGCCATCGCCACGGTCCGGGCCCGTACGGTGCCGGTCGCCCTCGACACCGCCTGCGACCTCTCCTCCTGGGCCGACGCGATCCGCCGCAGCCGGCCGCAGGTCGCCTACCTCATCCCCGACTTCCACAACCCGACCGGCCTGTTGATGCCGACCGAGCAACGCCTACAGCTCGCGAGGCTCCTCGCCGATGCCGGCGTCGTGCCCATCGCCGACGAGACGGTCGCGGACCTCGACTTCGGCGAGTCCGACTCGGCGCTGCCGTTCGCCGCCGTGAGCGACGACGTCGTCTGCGTGGGCTCGATGTCGAAGATCCTGTGGGGCGGGTTCCGTGTCGGCTGGCTGCGCTGCCCGCCCCGACTCGTCGACTCGGTCCGTCGCCAGTCGGAGTCCCTGAGCCTCGGACCGTCGGCTCTCGACCAGCTCGTCGCGACCACGTACCTGGAGAACCCGACCGCGATCCACACCGCGGTCATCGACCGGATGCGCCGAGCCCGTACGGCCTGGCGGACAGCCCTCGCCGACCGCCTTCCCGACTGGGAGGTCCCGACTCCCACCGGTGGCCTCGCGCTGTGGATAACTCTGCCCGAGAGGCTCAGCACAGAGCTGGCCCTCGCGGCACGGTCCCACGGCCTGACCATGGTGCCGGGCCCGAGGTTCTCGCCCGACCGCACGCACGCCAACCGGGTCCGGCTGCCCCTGACGCTGCCGCCGGACGTCATCGACGAGGCGGCCGTACGGCTGGCGGCCGCGTGGTCCACCGCACGCGACAGCCGGTCGTCGACGGCTCAGCTCGACGCCCTCGCGCTGTAGGTCGACTACCGTCGCTCCATGACACACAGAGCTCCGTTCGTCGCCGAGAGCGCACCCTCCGGTGAGTTCGTGCGCCAGCCCAACCGCTTCAACGGCCGGATCTCCGCGTCCTCGCGGTCGGGCCCGGGTGACGGCCCGGACGCCGACGGGCTGTGGCCCGTCGAGCCGGGCCGCTACCGCCTGGTCGTGTCCCTTGCCTGCCCGTGGGCGCATCGGTCGGTGATCGTACGGAGGCTGCTCGGCCTCGAGGACGCGATCTCCCTCGCCGTGGTCGACCCCATCCGCGACGAGCGCGGCTGGCGGTTCTGGCTGGACGAGGACCACCACGACGCCCTGCTCGGCATCGAGTTCCTCAGCGAGGCCTACCTCCGTACGGACCCCGCGTTCACCGGGCGCTTCACGGTCCCGGCGATCGTCGACACGCGCACCGGGCTCGTCGTCACCAACGACTACCCGCAGATCACGCTCGACCTTTCGACCGAGTGGACCGCGTTCCACGCGCCGGACGCCCCCGACCTGCTGCCGTCGGAGCCGTCTGTGCGGGCCGAGCACGACGCCCTGGTCGAGGACATCTTCCGCGACGTGAACAACGGCGTGTACAGAGCCGGCTTCGCGACGAGCCAGGGGGCGTACGAGCAGGCCTACGCCCAGCTGTTCGATCGGCTGGATGCCTTGTCCGACCGTCTCAGGACGCGTCGCTTCCTCATGGGCGACGCAATCACGGAGGTCGACGTCCGCCTGTTCACCACGCTCGTCCGGTTCGACGCCGTCTACCACGGTCACTTCAAGTGCAACCGGAACAAGCTGACCGAGGACCCGGTGCTGTGGGCGTACGCGCGTGACCTGTACCAGACGGCGGGCTTCGGGGAGACCGTCGACTTCGACCACATCAAGCGCCACTACTACGCGACGCACGACACCATCAACCCGACACTCGTCGTGCCCCTCGGCCCCGACACATCGGGGTGGACCACACCGCACGGGCGCGACAGCTGACGACTTCGTGGTGCCGATGACCAGTGATCAGCCGTCGTAAGGTCTCGACCATGAAGACCACGCGCTACTGGGAGTCGGCAGCGATCCCGGAGCTGTACGAATGGTTCGCCACCGAGGCCGAGCCGAGCTCGCCGGCATGGGGACGCGTGAGTCGCCAGGTGGCGTCGACCCCGTCCATCGCCGTCCTGCTCGACCAGCTGCCCCCCACGGCGCGGCAGCCGAACCTCTTCCTCGGAGCCGTGAAGTTCCTCGGCGGCCCGCTCGACGCCGACCCGTCGCTGCCGCTCTGGGTGGCGACCCACTGGCCGAAGATCGAGCAGCTGGTCACGACGCGCTTCACGCAGACCAACGAGGTCGGCCGCTGTGCGGTGATCGCCCCGGTCCTCGCCTCGCTCCCCCAGCCGATCGCGCTCATCGAGGTCGGGATGTCGGCGGGGCTCGGGCTGTTCCCCGACCTGTACGGCTATCGGTGGACGCTCGACGACGGCACGGTCGTCTCCGGTGGCGCCCCGTCGGAGGTGACCATCGAGTGCCGCGTGTCGGGCGCCGGCCTGCCCCTGGTCGCGCCCGAGATCGCGTGGCGCGCCGGTATCGACCAGAACCCCCTCGACCCCGCCGACCACGACGACGCAGCCTGGCTGCGGGCCCTCGTCTGGCCGGGCGAGGACGCTCGGGAGGCGCGCCTGGCGGCCGCGCTACGGACGGTCGCCGGCAAGGACGTGCTGCGGGTGGCGGGCGACATCACCGCTGCGCTGCCCGCCGTGGTGGCCATGGCTCCGCACGCGGCGACCGTCGTCGTGGTCCATTCCGCCACCCTCGCCTACCTGCCTCGGGAGGCGCGCGAGCGACACCTCGCGCTGCTCGCCGAGCTCGGCGTGCACTGGGTCTCGAACGAGGGCCTCAGGGTCGTGGCGCCGGTACGGGACGCGCTTCCCGCCGGCTTCGCCGACGACCCGCGTCCGTGCTTCGTGCTGGCTCGGGACGGCGTACCGCTGGCACGCGTCGGCGGCCACGGACAGTGGCTGGAGTGGTTGTAGCGCCGGCCGCCTAGAGCCGACGAGCGGCGAGGACGCCCGCGATGCTGCGGATCTTCACCATGACGTCATCCGGCAGGTCGCCGTCGACGTCGATGAGCGTGTACGCGAGGTCGCCGCGAGACTTGTTGAGCAGGTCGGCGATGTTGAGCCCGGCGTCGGCGAGCAGCGTCGAGATCTGGCCCACCATGTTGGGCACGTTCGAGTTGGCGATCGCCAGCCGGACCGTCCCGGGGACGCGGCGCAGTGACGCCTCGGGGAAGTTGACCGAGTTGCGGATCTCGCCGTCGTCGAGGTAAGCCACCAGCTGGTCCGCGGCCATCACGGCGCAGTTGTCCTCGGCCTCGCCTGTCGAGGCACCGAGATGCGGCAGCGCCACGACCCCGTCCTTGCCTCGGAGCGCTGACGAGGGGAAGTCGCACACGTACGACGCGAGCGTCCCGCGGTCGACGGCTTCGAGCACGGCCGTCTCGTCGACGATCCCGGCGCGGGAGAAGTTCAGCAGGACGGACCCGGGCTTCATCGCCGCGAGGCGCTCGGCGCGGACCAGGCCCCGGGTCGCCTCGACGAGCGGCACGTGCAGCGTGACGATGTCAGCGCCAGCGAAGACGTCCTCCAGGGTGGCCGCCCGCTCGACGTCGCTCGCGAGCTGCCACGCGTTCCCGATGGAGATCGCGGGGTCGAAGCCGACGACGCGCATCCCCAGGCCGCGGGCCGCGTTGGCCACCTGGACGCCGACAGCGCCGAGCCCGATGACGCCCAACGTCCGGCCAGGGAGCTCGAAGCCGACGAACGCCTTCTTGCCCTTCTCCGTGGCTTCGTTGATCTCTGCGTCCGTACCGGTGAGCCCGGCGGCGAAAGCCGCTGCCGGCACGAGGTTCCGCGCGGCGAGGAGCATTCCGGCGATGACGAGCTCCTTGACCGCGTTGGCGTTCGCACCAGGGGTGTTGAAGACGACGACGCCGCGCGCGCTCAGCTCGGCGACCGGGATGTTGTTCGTGCCGGCACCGGCTCGCGCGACGGCCAGCACGGAGTCCGGGAGCGTCACGTTGTGCAGGTCCGCGGACCGGACGAGGACCCCGTCGGGATCCTGCATGTCGGAGGACACCTCGTACGTGTCGGGCAGGCGATCGAGACCGAGCGCACTGATGGCGTTGTACGTGCGGATCCTCACAGGCTCAGCCGTTCGTGGCGGCGAAGTCGGCCATGAAGGCGATCAGGGCGTCGACACCCTCCCGCGGCATGGCGTTGTAGATGCTCGCGCGCATGCCGCCGACCGACCGGTGACCGGCGAGGTTCGTGAGTCCCGCGGCGGTCGCCTCGGACACGAACTGCTTGTCGAGCTCCGGGTTGCCGAGGAGGAACGTCACGTTCATGATCGAGCGGCTGTCGAGGGCGACAGGGTTCGAGTAGAACGGATGCGCGTCGATGAAGTCGTACAGCGCAGCCGCCTTCGCCCTGTTGGTCGCCGCGATCCCGTCGACGCCACCCTTGGCCTCGATCCAGGCGAGGATCTTGCCGAGAAGGTAGATCCCGAACGTGGGCGGGGTGTTGAGCATGGAGTCGTTCGCGGCCATCCCCGAGTACTCGAGGATCGTCGGGGTGTCCGTGCGGGCGTGCCCCATGAGGTCACGACGTACGACGACCACGCACATGCCGGCCGGGCCGAGGTTCTTCTGCGTACCGGCGTAGATCAGCCCGAACTTCGAGACGTCGGTCGGCTGGGACAGGATCATCGAGCTCATGTCGGCCACGAGCGGCACGTCGCCGGTCTCCGGCACGTAGCCGAACGCCACCCCGCCGATCGTCTCGTTGGGGGTGTAGTGCACGTATTTCGCGTCCGGGTTGAGCGTGTACGAGCCCGCGGCCGGGGTGGTCGTGTACTTCGAGGCGACCTCGTCGGCCACGACCCGTACGTCGAGGCCGTACTTCTTCGCCTCGCTGAGCGCCTTCGCTGACCACTGCCCCGTGTT